>NZ_JAUBPE010000002.1:28993-29077 GCF_036700565.1 Microcoleus pseudofavosus SVA1_A4 | reverse complement strand
TCTCAACTGCATCAAACTCAGGGGGAATTGGAACAGTCTCAGTCTCAACTGCATCAAACTCAGGGGGAATTGGAACAATCTCAG
>NZ_JAUBPE010000002.1:0-28893 GCF_036700565.1 Microcoleus pseudofavosus SVA1_A4 | reverse complement strand
TTTCAACTGCATCAAACTCAGGGGGAATTGGAACAATCTCAGTTTCAACTGCATCAAACTCAGGGGGAATTGGAACAATCTCAGTTTCAACTGCATCAAACTCAGGGGGAATTGGAACAGTCTCAGTCTCAACTGCATCAAACTCAGGGGGAATTGGAACAGTATAGCGAACATTTAGCTCAGACCGCGAAAATATTGGAACAATATCAGTTTCACTTGCAACAAACTCAAAGACAATTGGAACAGTCTCAATCTCAACTTTATCAAACTCAGGGGGAATTAACAAAGGAAAAGTTTCAAACAGATCAAACTAAGTCTAAATTACATCAAACTCATGTGGATTTAGAAGAATTAAAATCTAAATTATCTCTGAGGCAGGCAGAATTAGTCAGAATTCAATTCCAACAACAGTACATAATCACTGAATCTCAGTTAGAAAATGATGCTCAGTATAAACTACTGGTGTGGGATGCGTGGTATGCTTATCAAAGTGGCGATTTGAAGAAAATGCAACAGTGTTTGCAGGAGTATTTAAAATTCACACCTATTTCACGAACCGAGTCTGTAGTCAACTGGTTGGAAAGTTTTGCTAAATTTTCATCAGAAAAGGGGCATGATTTTGATAGCTACGCATTGACTAACTCGCCAGAGTGGAAAAAGCTGATTCAACAGAGAGTTACTGTAAGTAAGCACTGAGTAATGTTGTGATTAGGTAACTTCAGGATGACGATTGAGTTATTCTCACTTAATTTAGATTTGAAATCAATTAACGGTATAAATTCCATGAGTAAAACTTTTTGTGTCCTGGCGTGGAAACACTTGCAAATTAACCCATCGGGGACAGCAAAAATTTGTTGTAGGGCTAGTGGTTCGATTACTGACAGTGATGGTCGCCCCTACTCGCTGTACGAACATTCTGTTAAGGATATTTGGAATTCAGAATATATGCAGAACGTTCGTACAGCAATGGTTTCAGGTGAACAGGTTTCCGCTTGTCAGGGGTGCTACGCTGATGAAGCCCGTATTGGTGGTAGCTACAGAACACAATCTAATGCAAAATGGTTGGAGACATTTAGCACAACAATCGACATAGAAAAAGAACGAGCAATAGCTGCTTCTTTTATAGAATCAAATCTTCCGGTGTATATTCAATTTAATCTTGGTAATTTGTGTAATTTGAAATGTCGGATGTGTAATAGCTCTTACAGTTCCCAAATTGAACAAGATCCAGTTCACAGCAAGTGGTCTCCGAACTTAGAATTTCAAGAGGCTGGTCTACTATCCTGGATTGATGACACCGTCGTTATTGGTCCCAATCCATTGAAAGGGGTAAAATATCAAGGCTTTCGTGACTTTGTAATGTTTGAGGGGCGTTCTCTACGATGGACTGAAGGTGATGGTTCTATTGACTTAGCACTACAGACCGGGACTAAATTGCGGTCTATGATTCTAAAACTGTGGCACTTTAGTGGTCCTGATGGCTGGCTGAAGGTTATGGTTAACGGTGCAACTGTTTTTGATGGTATTCCCCCTCGTGGAAGGTGTGTACAAGAATTTGATCTTACTTCACTTCCCGTCAAGGAGAATCTACAAATATGCATCATTAGCCCAACTTTTTCAACCCTTCAGGATAGTAATCTTGGTGTAGCGGTGGAGGAAATTAAGCTTTGCAGAGAATATGACGATAAAAAAGGAAAAAAATCTCCCAACTTAGTTTTTAGTCGATTTTCTAACGATGCTCCTTGGTTTGAAAATGATTCTCTTATTTTTGAGGAATTTCTTGGTCAGTCAGAGGCTATTAAGGAGCTTTATTTTACAGGAGGTGAACCGCTAATCAATCCCAAGGTTGAAGAAATTATAGATTTTCTGATTGAGAAAGGAGTTGAAAAAAATATTACCTTACAGTTTAACTCTAACTGTACGATCGTGAAAGATGATTTTTTGACAAAGCTTTCTAAGTTTCGTCAAATCGACTTTGCTTTGAGCCTGGATGGGATGGGGGCTGATTATGAATATATTCGCTATCCTTCGCGCTGGTCGAATGTTAGTAAGAATATATTAAAATTGAGGAAGTTACCGAATGCTAATTTAACTGCCGTGCCTATGGTTCAGATATATAATGTACTGAATATGGTAAATTTTTGCAGATTTTGCGATGATCTAGAAATAAAATTTGCACTAATGCTCCTTGATGGACCCAGGCAATTATCAGTATTAGTTATGCCTCCCAAAGCTCGGCAACTGGCAGCATCTCGCCTGCGAGAATACGCAAACAATGATTGCTGTTCACACAATCAAGGAAATGTTATGGCAATGGTAGAGTGCCTTGAGTTGGGGCCGGATCATTGCAATATAGAAACGTTCAAAACTTTTATGTTATTTACAAATGATCTAGATACCTCACGCGGACAAAGTTTTTATGATACTTATCCAAGACTTGCCTCTTTCTTTGAGGAATCCGGTTTTGCCTGGACTTCAGAAAAGATGTATTCAGATAAAGTGCCAGAGGAGATAAATTGAAAAAATTAATTATTTATGCTTGAGTCGGGGAATTAAGTATGTACTTTAATCAAAAAAAACACGAGGTCAATATGAATCTTAAAACTATGTGGAATGACTTTCAAGATTTCACTTATTCAAAGCAAAGCCATTTTTATAAACTTCCGAGGTTCAGCGAACATATTGGGGTAGATCATAACCTGGCTAATTTGAAGTTATATCAGGATCTTCTTGCCTACAATTTCATTGTTAATAATGTACCTCCTGGATCAAAAGTGTTAGAAGTTGGAGGAGGTAACTCTCGTGTTATTGAGGCATTAAAACAAGATTATGAATGTTGGAATATTGACAAATTCGAGGGATCGGGGAATGGACCGAGGGAAGCCAATACTACGACAGGCTATCGCTTGATATTTGACTATATGGGCCACTTTAATGCTGAACTACCGTCAAATTATTTTGATTGTGTGTTTAGTATTTCTGCCCTAGAACACGTTCCAGAAACTGAGGAAACTTTTAAAAATATCTGTGATGATATCAATCGGGTTTTGAATCCCGACGGTTTTTCACTCCATTGCTTTGATATTGTGATCAAAAAAGATAGTGTTTGGACTAATGCTTTCCTTTATTATATTTTCAAGCATATTAAGCTCCAGCATGAAATGATTCCATTTACGCAGATGAAAGAAGATCCGGACTTATACGTGATGTCTGAGTTTGCATATAACGGGATGTGGGAACCCGTCACCCAATGCACTTATGAGGATTTTGGTAAGCCACTTTCATATAATGTATTATGGAAAAAAAATGAGCAAAAAGAAATTTTACTAAGTCAAGATAGTCAGCTAGTCAATCAGTTAACAAAAACTTCGACAAACAATGTTAGTGTTGTAGTCAACTCTCCCTTGCCTAAAATCTCCATTGTCACACCATCATTTAATCAGGGTGAGTTTTTAGAAGAATGTATTGATTCTATTTTGAGTCAGGGATATCCTAACTTGGAATACATCATTATGGATGGTGGTAGTACAGATCTATCTTTAATGATCATCAAAAAATATGAAAAATATCTTACCTATTGGCAAACTCAGCCTGATGGTGGTCATTACGTAGCACTTAACAAAGGCTTCAGTAAGACTACCGGCGAGATCATGGCATGGCTTAATTCAGATGATAAATATCATCCCGATGCTTTTTTTAAGGTTGCAGCCGCTTTCGCCAAAAATCAGCACGTAGAATGGCTTACAGGCAGAGCTACTACTTGGAATAGAGAAGGAATTTTAGAAGATGTTGAAGGAGTTATCCGGCAATGGTCTAGAAATTATCTTTTTAATGAAGCCTTAACTACAGGAAGATTTATTCAGCAGGAAAGCACCTTTTGGAAGCGTTCTATTTGGCAAAAAGTTGGCAGTAAATTACACCAGGAGCTAAAACTAGCCGCCGACTTTGATCTATGGATGCGTTTTTCACGTCATGCACAACTTTTTCTGGTTGATGATTTAATAGGTGGTTTCCGCACCTATGCTACTCAACGTTCACGAGTTTTTTACGAACAGTATGTACGAGAAGTAGAGGACATAGTTAACAGAGAACATCTATTAATAGCAAGTGGTCAATATACCCTTTCACACTCAGCACCACAACCTATTAAACTTCTCAACTCAGAAGTGTCTGTATTAAAAAGGCACAAAATACTACAAGATAGGGATGTTCTGATAGTTACCAGTATTGCGCCGGGAAAAGTGGAAAATCAGCGGGCTGCTGTAGAAAGCTGGCTTTCACTAGGTTTTCATGTGGTTTCATTAAATAATCATAAAGAAGTTAAGCAGTTAAAACCCCTCTACCAAAATGTTACTTTTCACGCAGTTGAGCGCGACGCTCAGCTTGAAGCTGGCAGACCTTTAATTTATCTTGACGATATTTTTCAGTATCTCCGTGAACGGGGTACAAAAATTTGCGGGATTGTGAATTCAGACATTTGTCTGAAAGCTGACAAAAATTTTATTGTGTTTGCTTGTCAGCAAGCTAAAAATGCTATGGTTTTAGCTTCAAGGGTCGATGTTAATTCTCCCGAAGAGAGGCGTGGAGAAACATATATTCATGGATTTGATGCGTTCTTTTTTGATAAGCAATTGTTAGAACATTTTCCTACTTCCAGGTTTTGTTTAGGTCTTCCTTGGTGGGATTATTTTGTTCCGCTCGTTGTTCAACAGCGGGAATTTGTGACGAAATACATTGTAACTAATGTAGCTTACCATGTCAAACATCAGGTAAATTATAGTCAGGATTTATGGCAAAAAATGGGGATTCACTTTACTGAATTCTTCGACACGGATTTATCTCGTTTATTTCAGAAAAAACTTCAAGAAAATCCAACAGCACTGTCAGATGATCTGTTAGCTATAGCTGTCCAATTCATTCAAACATTTAATCGAAATACGCAAGTTGTTCAACATGAAAATGAAACACAATTCAAAGTATCTGCTATTGTATCTACTTACAACTCGGAAATGTTTATTTCGGGATGCTTGCAGGATTTGGTAAGGCAAACATTATATCAGAAAAATCAACTAGAAATCATAGTTATTGATAGTAATTCTGAACAAGATGAGCGCTCTATTGTTTTACAATTTCAAGAAACATATCCCCATATTATTTATGAGCGAACTTTAGAACGCGAATCAGTTTATGCTGCTTGGAATAGGGCAATTAAAATGTCGCATGGAAAATACATTACTAATGCAAATACTGACGACAGGCATCGTCCTGATGCACTTGAAGTTATGGCTAGCTACTTGGATAATCATGCAGAGACAGGTGTAATTTATGCCGATCAGTTGATTACTACCGTTGCTAATGATACGTGGGAAACAACGCAAGCTTCTCAACGCTGGAATTGGCCCCCGTTTAATTATGCTGAACTTGAACGATGCTGCATCGTAGGCTCACAACCAATGTGGAGAAAAGCTGTGCACGAAAAATATGGCTATTTTCGTGCAAACTTTAGTTCTGCCAGTGATTATGAGTTTTGGCTACGAATTGGGAAAAAAGAAAATATTGTTCGTCTCCCTGATATCTTGGGTTTGTATTACCATAATCCTAATGGATTGTCAACATCACCATCTTCTTATGGAGCAGATGAAACAGATATTATATTGAATGAATACGGTATCCCTCAGTCAGGTGTGATCTCTAAGAGTTCTGTTCCGGTGCCAATTTGTATATCAGATTTGAAAGCGCTACCATATCGCACAGTAGAAGGGTCACTTATAGCTGTAAATAGTCATGCAAATCTCTATCAAAACGTTATTAATCCCCTTGTCAGCGTCATTATCCCGACCAAAGACCGACCCGAAATGCTTGCTCAGGCAGTGCAAAGCGTCCTAAATCAAACTTTTTCAGACATAGAAATTATCGTTATCAACGATGGTGGTATTGATGTCCAAAACGTTCTCGACCCCCTCAACTTAAAGAGAAATATCATTTATCTGAAACACGATCAAAATCTAGATCGTTCCGCCGCCCGTAACACAGGAATTCATGCAGCAAGTGGCAAATATATCGCCTACTTAGATGATGATGATACCTACCATCCAAATCATGTAGAAACTCTAGTGAACTTTTTGGAAAATAGCGAGTATAAAGCAGCTTATACCGATGCTGTGATGGCGGAACAGCAAAAGCAAAATGGAAAATATGTCACTATTAACCGCACCGTTCCCTATTCCTTAGATTTTGACAATGATAAAATTCTAGTTAATAACTTTATTCCCATTCCTTGCCTAATGCACGAAAAATTTTGTTTGGATGAAGTAGGAGTATTCGACATAAATCTAGGAACTCATGAAGACTGGGACTTACTGATAAGACTATCTCGGAAGTTTAGAATTGCACACATCAAAGCAACTACTTGTGAATTTGTCTGGAGAAACGATGGAAGTACAACAACAAGCAAAAACAGAGCTGATTTTTTCCAAACTAGGGAGCTTATTTACCGAAAATATACCCCGTATGCTAAAGGTAACTCGGCTGTAATAGAAGCTCAAAATTTAGCTCTTCAGTCTGATCGACAAGAAGCATTAGTAATTACAAATCAAAGTCAGCCGAAACAACAATTGATTCAATCTCAACTAGAACTAACTCAATATCAGCATCAACTCAAACAAGCTCTGGCAGAGTTAGAACGCTTAAAAGCTCAACTCTATTAGATCATAACCCTGTTCTTTCTGAAAAATAGCAATACCTAATTTGCAATAAATATAGGTTTTAGGGGCAGGTTTAGCCAAGAATTGTGCCGAATACCAACAATTCTCCTACAAAACCAGCCCCTAACCATTGGCTGTACTGCACAGAGTGAACCTTTAACGGGCGGGCATAAGGCGCGCGCGTTAAAGGTTTCTCGACAATTGTGCAATTTCTCAGTCCGATCGCGCTTCCAGAATACCCGCCAACTGAACCGATCAAACTCTTGCGTCACACTTACCTTCTCTTTAATACCTCTTCTAACAGCCCAGAAATAGCCTTGTCATCAGGCCGAATCTGCAACGCCATCTGATAAAAGACGATCGCCCCATCCGGCCAATTCTTCCGCACCAAAGCATCCGCCAACTCAACATAAAGCCCAGCATCATTCGGCGCAATCTCCAGCGCCTTGTGATACAACTGCACGTCATCACGATTCTCCTGAATCGCCCGCCGGTACAAACCCATCGCATCCCGCAAATCCCACTGCGATCGCATCCTCAAAGCATCAGCCAACTTCTGCGAAAGCCACGGCAAATCCGGCTGAATTTCCGCAGCGCAGCGGTAAGATGCGATCGACTCATCCCACCGTTCCAGCTTCTCAAAAGCCGTCCCCATGTTGTAATAAGTCCAAGCAAAATCAGGATTCAACTCCGCAGCGCGCCGGTAAACATCGATCGCTTCCTCCCACCTTTCCATTTCTAGCAGCACGTCGCCCAACTTGCTCTGCGACCAGAAGAAATTCGGATTAACTTCGTTAGCGCGCCGGTACGCAACAACTGCCTCATCCCACCGTTCCAAATTCACCAGCGCTTCTGCTAGATTGTTGTGCGCCCAAAAATGGTCGGGATTGAGTTCGATCGACCTTTGGTAAGCCGAAATCGCCTCATCCCACCGTTCCAATTTAATCAGCGCGTCTGCTAAATAGTTGTGCGACCAACTGAAATCGGGATTTAATTCTGTTGCTTTGCTGTAAGCCTCTACAGCTTCTTCCCACCGTTCCAGCTTCAGCAGCACATCGGCTAAATTGTTGTGAGACCAGCTAAAATCTGGATTTAATTCGATCGCCTTCCTGTAAGCCTCTACCGCTTCTTCCCAGCGTTCCAACTTAACCAGCGACTCAGCTAAATTGTTGTGCGACCAAGAAAGTTCGGGATTATTTCTAATAGCATTGCTGTAAGCTTCTACCGCCGCTTCCCACTGTTCTTGATTTCTGAGAATTTCGCCCAATTCGTGATAAGCTGCGCCTGCATTTGGGTTTAACTCAACCGCGCGCCGGTAACAGTCAATACCTTGATTTACCTTACCTTGCTCGATCAAAGTTTTGGCTAAATTCTCGTGTTCCTCGGCGGTGCCGGATTTCGGGTCGATCGCAAATGCTCGATACCAGCACTGGGCCGCCTCCTCCGACTTCCCTAACTGCGTCAACAGTTTCGCAAAATTGCGGAAAGCACCTGCAAAATCCGGTTTCAGGGCGATCGCCTTTTCGTAAGCAGAAACCGCTTGCTGCCACTGTTCCTGCTGCGCGCAAATGCTACCGTAATTAGCGTAAGCTTCGGCAAAATTTGGGTTAATTTCTATTGCTTTGACATAGCAACTTTTAGCTTCATCAATTTTGCCGCCAGCTTGCAGGGCGTTGCCCAGCATTTTGTAAAGCGGTGCTTCCGGCTTAATTTGCAGCGCCTTCTTACAAGCAGAAATTGCCTGTTCCAATTTCCCCTGAGCGAAATAGCCTTCTGCCAGGATTTTGTATGCTTCTGGATCTTCTATATTAATTGTAGAATTAACTGCCTGCTTAACTTCCGGCTTCACAGCAGTTGCTACTTGCTGCTGCTTAACTTCCGGCTTCACAGCAGTTGCTACTTGCTGCTTAACTGCACCGTTTGTTGCAGTTGCCGCTGCCAAAGTATGCTGTCCGTCGCTGCCGTTTCTCGCATGAGCTGCGTTGAGTTCGATCGCCTTGCGGTAATATGCAGTAGCCTCCTCCATTTTGCCTTGTTTTTTCAGCGCTTCCCCCAAATTTTGGTAAGCCGTCGCCAAATTCGGGTCTAATTTAATAGCGCGCTGAAAACAAGATACCGCCTCGGGAAACTTTTCCTGCCGCAAAAAAGCATCGCCCATATTCAAGTGTTCCGAAGGCTTTACTTTTTCCGGTTCCAAACTAAATGCTTGATACCAGCACTGCTGCGCTTGGGCCGGTTTGCCAATTTGTCCGAATACTTTTGCTAAATTCCGGTAAACTCCCGCGAAATTCGGCTTAATCGCGATCGCCTTTTGGTAAAACTCGATCGCCTCCGACCATTTTTCCTGCTGCGCCCAAATGCTGCCCAAATTCGCGTATACTTCCGCAAAACTCGGTTCTATTTCAATAGCTTTAGCGTACCAGTGCCGCGCCTCTTCCATCCTGCCTTGAGCTTGCAGCGCGTTGCCCAAAGTCTTGTAAGCCGGTGCAAAATTGGGGTGAATCTTCAAAGCTTGCTCGCAGGAGGCGATCGCTTCTTCTAATTTTCCTTGGGATAAGTATATTTCTCCCTGTTGGTTAAATTGAACCGCTGTTGATTCTGTATTCACTGTTGATGGCATATGGGCGGCGGCTCCAGAGGCAGGAATTAAATAGGGTAGTCTAAACGTTTAACAATTATACTCGCGTTTGACACTAACAGTAGCGGGCTTGTTCCCGCAATTCTTAATTTTTTTGACGGACGGTGCTGGCTAGAAACGGGGATTCTCGGTTGTTTTTTTGATTTGGCTGCCAAATATAGCAGTTGTCGATCGAATGAAATACAGTTTTACACACGGCACGGTGCGGTGTCCTACTCCCGCGCCGGACACGGCAGTGCCGTTTCCCTGCAAAAATACAGGACACGGCAGTGCCGTTTCCCTACAAAAATACAGGACACGGCAGTGCCGTTTCCCTACAAAAATACAGTCTTACCCGATATTTGTACTTCACTGACAACCGCTATATGTACGAATCAGCCCAATTTGTGGCTGAGAAAGCGCGCCCGTCCCGACTTTTGTAGCTTTTGGCGATCGCCCGTTTTGTAAAGAAAAGTAAACACTCCAGGTGCTTGCTTGTGGGATGCTTGCTTGTGGACTGGGCAAGGGAACGCGCCTTAAAAAATATTACAAACGGCGCAAAATGTGCGATCGAACCCAAACGAGAATAGCCTTTTTAGCAAAAAACGATCGCCCTTTTGGGAGAAAGCGATCGCCCTTTTTTTCCACAATTAGTTAACAACTATTAGCAATTACTAATTAAGCCGCTTCGGCTGCTGCTTCTTCTGCGTCTTCGGCTTCAGAACCTGCTTGAATTCCCAGCACGGTAACAACCACCTGATCTGGTTCGCCGAGAGCTACCACTCCCGGAGGCAAAACTAATTCGTGAATGTGCAGCGCATCCCCTACCTTTAAATTAGAAATATCTACTTCAATTGCTTCAGGAATGCTGTCTGGTTTGCACTTAACTGCGACTTGCGTCAGTACGGTATCCAAGATGCCGCCTTCTAACTTGACGCCGACAGCTTCGCCGACAAAACGCAGTGACAATTCAACTTCCAGGCTGTCTTGAGTCGCCACGGAGAAAAAGCTCAGGTGGTAAGGATAGCCCTTCCAAGGATGAACTTGAACTTCCCGCAGCAAGGTTTTTCCGCTCCAAGAGAGGTCGGGAATGCTGAGGTCAATTAGGGCATTGTTGACTACGTGCTTTTTGAGCAGGTGTTCAACTGTTTTGGCTTTGATGGTAAGGGAAATGGATTCAGAGCCTTTGTGACCGTAGAGGACGGCGGGAATCAATCCAGAGCGGCGGAGGGCGTTAGGTTTGCTGCCTTCTGCCCGCTTTTGACATTCTACTGCGAGTTCCATTTTCTGACTTTCTGTTGATTGTTTTCACATTTTACCAGAATTGTGATATTGCGATCGCGCTTAATTAAATTCGCTGGAGGTATTCATAATTTTCATTTTCCACACACTTCAGCAATTCCAGCATTTTTCTCAGACGGTACGTTCCTGCTTGATACTCTTCTTTTGAAGGAGAATCACCGAGCTTAGTAAGAACTGCATCGCTTTCACTGATGATTGCTTCGCTGAAAATTTTCTTGAACTGCTGGCGAATATCTTGATTTAATTCAACTAGAGGCAGAATTACATTTTCTTCATCTAGGTAAATTTCGGTGTCGATTGATTCCCCGCCTATTTTTGAAAAATCCGATTTAGCCAACCACTCGTAAGTAGTTGCGGTGATTCTTACACTATCGGACGGTTCACCATTGGCTGAATAAAAACTGATGTCAAACATGGGGATTACTCCTTCTGGTAAACATCCAGAAACTAATTCAAAGGACTCGCTGAAGATACTTATAATCTTCGTTTTCAACACATTTTAGCAAGTCCAGCAATTTCCTCAAACGGTAGGTTGCTGCTTGATATTCTTCTTTGAGAGGGGAATCTCCCAGCTTGGTGAGGACGGTATCGCTTTCGCAGATAATTGCATCTCGGAAAAAATTTCTGAGCTTCTGGCGAATATCTCGATATAACTCAACTACAGGTAGCTTTTCGTCTTCTTCATCTATCAAAATATTTCTGGGAACAGATTTGCCAATTTTGGAAAATTCTGATTTGGCCAACCACTCGTAAACATCTTCAGACATTTCGACATAGTGTGGTGACAGTTCGGTTTGGAAGGCATAAAAAATAATATCTAACATTAGCTTTCCTCTTGACCTTCCTGATTTAACAACTTACTTTCTGGAAAATATTACAAGTCATTAGTGTCAACTTAAGGCTAAAATATTTGATAAATCTCG
The DNA here is from genome assembly GCF_036700565.1 of Microcoleus pseudofavosus SVA1_A4. Taxonomy (NCBI): domain Bacteria; kingdom Bacillati; phylum Cyanobacteriota; class Cyanophyceae; order Oscillatoriales; family Microcoleaceae; genus Microcoleus; species Microcoleus pseudofavosus. The sequence goes on along the minus strand of NZ_JAUBPE010000002.1, from coordinate 17,347 downwards.
CTTTTATAATCGTAGTCTAGATCCGCCTCGTATCCCCCTTAATAAGGGGAGTAGGGGTTGACTTTGAGAAGAGTCTTGTCCCCCCCTTCTTAAGGGGGGCTAGGGGGGATCTAAATTTAATAGTCAAACAGCAATCTATGGCTGGGTTTGACGTTAAGTTGATACCAATGATTACGAGTGTGCTGCTACAGGCGTACCGTCAGCAGAAAGCAAAGCGCGTTTCGGGCCGTGAATCGGGTCTTCTACAATAATAGTTTGGTCGCGGCTCGCACCGAGAGAAACAATTGCGATCGGCACTTCCATCAAATCTGCCAAAAACTTCAGATAATTCAAAGCTTGCTGCGGCAAATCTTCCAGATTTCGGCACTCTTCCGTTGACTGCTTCCAACCGGGAAGGGTTTCGTAAACAGGTTTGCACCGAGCAAATATCCGGGAACTTTTCGGGAAATCCACACATCGTTCGCCGTCAATTTCGTAAGCAACGCAGACTTTGATTTCTTCTAATTCATCCAAAACATCGAGTTTGGTAATTGCCAGACAGTCAAGGCCGTTGATGCGGACTGCGTAGCGGCCGATTACCGCATCGAACCAGCCACAGCGGCGTTTCCGGCCGGTTGTGGTGCCGAATTCTGCACCTCTCTCGCCCAAAATTGCGCCCACTCCATCTACCATTTCGGTAGGGAAGGGGCCTTCTCCGACGCGGGTTGTATAAGCTTTTGCTACGCCGATTACGCGATCGATCGCTGTCGGGCCGACTCCGGTTCCCACACAAGCGCCGCCTGCGATGGGATTGCTCGAAGTAACGTAAGGATAAGTCCCGTGGTCTAAGTCTAATAAAGTGCCTTGCGCGCCTTCAAACAGAATATTTTTCCGCGTTTGAAGTCCCTCATAAATCTTCAGGGAACTGTCTACTACGTGCGGCCGCAAACGTTCTGCATAAACTTGATATTCATCAAAGACATCTTGCGGATTGAGAGGCGGCAAATTGTAGAGTTTTTCGAGAATGACATTCTTATGATGAATCGTCCATTCCAGTTGTTCTCTGAACCCTTCCAAGTCCATCAAGTCGAGCATCCGAATGCCTGTGCGTTCCGACTTGTCGGCGTAAGTAGGGCCGATGCCGCGTCCTGTCGTCCCGATTTTATAATTTCCCCGCTGCTCTTCCGATGCCACATCAATTAATCGGTGATAGGGCATCGTGACGTGAGCAGTCTCCGAAATCATCAGCGAGGTCGTCGAAATATTCAGTGCCTCTAACTGATCTAATTCTTCTATTAAAACTTTAGGGTCGATGACCGTTCCGCAGCCGATGATACACTCTTTATCAGGGTAGAGAATCCCGGACGGAATTAAGTGCAGCTTGAAAGTCTGACCGTTAACTACCACGGTATGACCGGCGTTGACGCCCCCTTGGTAGCGGACAACGATATCTGCGGATTTGCTGAGCAAATCGGTAATTTTGCCTTTTCCTTCATCGCCCCACTGGGCGCCGATTACAACTACGTTAGCCAAGGGTTTCTCGCGTTCAGCTCAGGTTGACACAATTTCCGATTATGTACGAATGCGTCCCAAATGTCAATCAATTTTAGATTTTAGATTTTAGATTTTAGATACGGGCATGGGGCATGGGGCATGGGGCATTGGGCATTGGGCATTGGGCATGGGGCATGGGGCATGGGGCATGGGGCATTGGGCATGGGGCATGGGGCATTGGGCATTGGGCATTGGGCATTGGCCAAACAGGGCATTGGGCATTGGGCATTGGGCATTGGCCAAACAGGGCATGGGGCGTGGGGCATGGGGCATCTCCCAAAAAGCCTGTTTTGAACAGGCTTTCCGGCCTGTTCCACAAGAATTATCGGAGATGTCTATTGGGCATTAGGCATTGGAACTCACAAATAACCAATGACTAATGACTAATGACTAATGACTGCTGACTACTGACTAATTAATTTTTGTTAACATTAAGAAAATTGAGGCTTTGTTGCCATGACTTTACACGCTGAGTTGCACCGCCATCTGGGTGGTTCTGTCGTTCCTAGGGTGCTGTGGCGGTATTTCGATCGCCACAATGCTGAGATGGTTAATCGATTTCAAGAATACTCGGAGTTTGAGGAGTTTTACACTCGTCCGCGCAATACTCTGAATGAGTATTTGGAACTGCACACGCTGGTAGAAAGCGTTCAAACTGTTGAAACTTTGCCTTATTTCATCTATCGGTTGATGCGGGGCGCTTACGTGTTTGAAAATCTGGCTTATTTGGAGTTGCGCTATACGCCTTATTTGCGGACTCCAGAACATTTTTCGCAGTCAGAACGCATTGATTTGATGGCAGAAATTGTACAAGTTGTGGGCAAGGCAAGTCAAATTAGCGATTGTCCGATTGTTACCAGCCAAATTTTGTGTATGCACTCGCGCTTGCCTTATGAGGTGAATCGGGCGATCGTAGATTTGGCGGCCGGGATGGGAGAATATGTTTGTGCGATCGATCTAGCTGGGGGCGATGCTGCTATTGGCGAGCGTTTGGAGGAGTTTGTGGGATTGTACCAGTACGCGAGGTCGATCGGCATCAAAACTACCGGACACCTCTACGAAACTACCTCTGGCTGTTATCCCGAACTTTTGCCCTATCTGATGCGTATCGGCCACGGGATTCAAATTCCATTAAAATATCCCGAACTGCTGCCAGAAATCGCGCGCAGGGGTCAATGCTTGGAAGTTTGCCCGACTACCTATCTCAAAACGGGGACGTTGCAGGATATGCGGGAATTGAAGGTTGTGTTCGATCGATGTTTTGAAGCTGGTGTCGATATTGCCATTTGTACTGACAACGCGGGATTGCACAACGTGCGGCTGCCTTTTGAGTACGAGAATTTATTGACTCTGGATATCATTGATTTTCGGCAATTGCAAGCGTGTCAAAATGCCGCTTTCCGCCATGCTTTCGCGTGGCCCTACGGGGAACAACCAGCCCAAATGCTGACTGGTTTGTTGCAGCATGAGTCTGTGGGGGCGATCGTTAATTAAAGAATATCTATTTAATGAACCGCGAAGGCGCGAAGAAAGACCAAGAGGAAGATAGGTAGATGTTTTCAGGTAAAGACTCTACTTGGAAATGATAAAAAGCTCTTTCTTCTCTTCCTTCGCGCTCTTTGCGTCTTCGCGGTTCTTCAAATAATTAAAAAGCGCTATAATAATTGACAACTAACGACGAATGAAAAATAACTATGGTGCAATTAACTGCAAAAGTCTCTGCTAACGAGTTAGCAAATTTAGCTGTAGATTTGATTCGTAAAACAGGTTGCGAGTACGGTGATGTGCGTTTTTGCACTTACCGAAAGCAGAATCTTTACGCGCGCGATCGATCTTTAAGCAATTTGTCAGATAATGTAAGTTCCGGTTTTGGCGTGCGAGTGCTTCTAGACGGCGCTTGGGGGTTTGCCGCCAGTCACAGCAAAACACCCGCAGAGGTTGCAAGAATAGTCGCTTTAGCTGTAGAAATCGCTAAAGGCAGCCGCTTAACTCAAAAGGAACCGGTGCGGTTAGTGCCTGTCGAAAAATATGTCGATACCTACATTACTCCGATCGCAATTGACCCTTTTTCTGTACCCGTTGCTGACAAAGCCGAACTGCTGCTAACTATCAACGAGAAGCTGCTAGGACACGGCGCACAAGGCATCAAAAAAGCTTCTTCTTTTTTGCAGTCAAGCCGCGAAGACAAGGTTTTTGCTTCTACAGAAGGCTCGCTAATCGAACAAACAATCTACCGCAGCTATCCGGGTTTTGGCTGCACGGCAATTGCGGGCGGCGATGCCCAAAGTCGCAGTTACGAACGCCCGCCGCTGAATATCGGTTACGAACATATTAATCCCGATGATTTGTTGAGTCAAGTCGAAAAAGTTGCCGCCGAAGCTATTGAGAAAGTCAGCGCTCCCAAAATCCAGGCTGGTATTTGCAAATCCCTGATTCTTAAGCCGACAAATTTGTATTTGACAATCCACGAATCTGTCGGACATCCAACTGAATTAGACCGGGTTTACGGCTACGAATCTAATTTTGCTGGCACGAGCTTTGCTACTACTGATAATTTAAATAAACTGCAATACGCTGCACCTTGGGTGAATTTTAAGTGCGATCGCACTCAACCGGGCGGTCGCGGTACAATGGGTTACGATGATGAGGGCGTAAAATCACAAGATTGGTACGTTGTCAAGGATGGAATTTTAGTTGATTATCTCACTGACAGAGAGACGGCTTATCGCCTCGGACGCGGTAGCAGCAACGGTTCTGCCTGCGCTGACAGTTGGTCGAGCGTGCCGATGGTGAGAATTCCCAATTTGGGATTGGAGCCGGGCCCGGATGGCGGCAGTCACACTGCTACTTTGGCAGAGATGATTGCGGATACGGAAGACGGGATTTTAATCGACGGTATGGGTAGTTATTCCATCGACCAGCAGCGGCGCAATTTTCAATTCGGCGGCGATGCTTTTTGGAAGGTGGAAAAAGGTAAAGTTGTCGGTATGTTGAAGGATGTAACTTATCAGGCGATGACTACTGATTTCTGGAATCAAATAGATGCGATCGGGCCGGCTTCGGAGCTGGTTCAGTGCGGTACTAATATATGCGGAAAGGGCGAGCCGATGCAGACTGCTCAGATGACTCACGCTTGTGTGCCGGTGCGAGTGAGGGATATTCAAATTGGGTAATAGGGCATGGGGCATGGGGCATCGGTTCTTAGTTATTAGTTAATTGCTAACCATGCCCAATTCGCAATGCCCAATTTGCAATACCCAATTCGCAATGCCCAATTCGCAATGCCCAATTCGCAATGCCTAATTACCAATCATGATTGTAACAACATCGCCCGCAAGTTTAAGTGAAGACCAAGCCTTATCTGTAGTAGAAAAAGCAGTCAAACTATCCAAAGCAGAGGAAGTATTTGTCAGTCTCTCTACTGGCGAAGAATCTCTTTCGAGATTCTCGGAAAATCAAATCAGCCAAAATATTAGCAAAACTGTATTTAACCTGAGCATTACTAGCTATTTTGGCAACAAAAGCGCCTCTGCTGCTGTTACAGAATTTGATGAAGATGCGATCGCCTCCGCAGTCAAGCGATCGGAAGAATTGGCCAGAATTGCGCCGGCAGACCCCGAATGGATGCCGCTGCTGCCGCCTCAAACCTACGATTTGCGATCGCCCGCATTCGACACAGCAACGGCAACTGTATCGCCTCTAGCGCGGGCAGAAATGGTGCAGCAAGCTTGCGCCATTGCCGGACAGGGGGGGGCTCACGGTTCGGGTACTTTGAGCGCTGATGCGTCGCTGTACGCGATCGCCTCGTCAACCGGACTCCGCGCCTGCAACCAATCTACAGAGGCAGATTTCAGCTTTACTGCTCGCATTGACAACGGTTCTAGCTGGGATCAGAGCACTGCTTGGAGTATCAACGAATTGCCGATCGCCCAATTAGCAGAACAAGTGCTCGATCGGGCGATCGCATCCCGCAACCCCCGCGAAGTCACTCCCGGCATTTATCCTGTAATCTTTGATGGTGCTGCTTTTGCGGATTTGCTACCGTGGGTAATTTGGAGTTTGGATGCGAGGGCGGCGGATGAGGGGCGATCGTTTATGTCGATCGCCGACGCAGAGGGAAAACCAGCGGGAAACCGCGCGGGAGAACAACTTTTTAGCCCGTTAGTGCAAGTGCAGCGCGATCCGGCTCATCCTTTGCTGCGATCGAATACTTTTTTCGGCGACGGATTGAGCAATAACTATTTGGAAATCATCAAAGATGGCGTGCCTCAAAGTTTGTCTTATTCCCGCTACTGGGCCGCACAAAAAGGCAAAGAAGCAAAAGGTGCTTATTTCCCGATCGTGATGACAGGTTCCGACCAAAGTTTAGCAGATTTAATTGCTCAAACGGAGCGAGGAATTTTTGTCAGTCGAGCTTGGTACGTTCGCTACGTGAATCCGAAAACTTTGGAAGTAACGGGAATGACTCGCGACGGTACTTTTTGGATTGAGGATGGCAAGATTGCTTATCCGATTAAAAACCTGCGTTTCAATCAAGTTTTACCTGATATGTTGCGCGATGTGGATGCAGTTAGTGCGGTGAAGCGTTACGGCGGTAGTGTCGTGCCCGGAGTGCGCGTGAAAGCTTTTAATTTCACCAGTATTACTGACAGTTTGTAACTCGCACATTATACCGTAGGGTGCGTCGCCACAAACAATCTGTAATTAAAATCGAAAATCTGGCGGCGATGCACCCTACAAGATAAAAATGCCTCAACTAGATATACATCCGGTTAAAAATCAACAAGAATTAGAAGAGATGTTTTACCAGCGGTGGCTGGTTTTGCGATCGCCTCTAGGAATGGAGATTGGTAGCGAAAGGGATAATCACGAAGATGGTGCTTTGCATTTAATTGCCATGTGCGATCGCAAAATCATTGCCTCTGCCCGACTGCGCGAATTATCCCCAAAATTAGGAAGCATCAGCTACGTTGCCGTCCTTCCTGAATTTCAAAATCAGGGAATCGGCACTAAATTGATTGAAAATTTAATAGCAAAAGCTCAGGAAAAAAATCTCAAAGCTGTGAGACTTATGTCTCGCATTAATGCCATTAAATTTTATCAAAGACTCGGATTTTCCGAACAAGACAAGCCCTTTGACTTCCTGGGAATTCCGCACATATTTATGCAGTTAGAAATTTAATCACCGATACATCCTACCTTATTCTTCAGTCCGCGCAGGCGGACTTTGTTTGTCTAGAAGCGATTTCAATCGCCGAATGATAAAGGGGGTAGCTTACCAACTTTAACTCTTCCTTTTTCGAGTAAAAATGGAGATTTTCTACCGAATATTTGACAAATTCCGACTCTTTTTTAGCACCGCAGGAACCTTTGAGTCGAACAGTTTTTGTTTCATCTTTTACCAAATCGGCACGATAGGTGTACGTACCGTCGGCTTTTTCAAAGGTAATTTCAGCTAAAAAAGCATCATTTTTTGTGTCTAAATCGAGAATTTTGCTGGCGACTTTGTAGTTAAACCAATCCCACCCGTAAAGCACGATCAATTCTCTTTCCAAAACTTGAATAGGATTTGGCAAAATTCCCCAACCCCGATAAACTTTATTCAAGCATTCGATATCGCCAGTCCGTGTTAGGATTGATTGCAGCGAAGTGCGATCGAGATTTCCGTAATATCTGCCATCAGGCAAATCGATCGCAGTCGGTGCAAAGCGGTGTCCCCCAAAGTGACTGGATCTCCAAACGCGAACATCATTCAATTCTAACTCAGAAGCTAAAGCAGTTGCTTGGGCATAAAAAGGATTGCCGTATCTCGCACAACACATATCGTGACTGCCGTGAGTGCAAACCAAAATATCTCTAGTTTGCTTGTTTTCGGTTTCGCAATCAGGGACTTCTCCAGCTAAATAGCTTTTGACAATTCCCGCTACTTTATCAAAACTATCTACATTAAATTCATGCTTTTCGTAACCGCCAAAAAGTTCCCCATCTTTATTGTCATAAATCAAAACTTTGCGCTGATTTGCACATTTGGTTCGAGCGTTATTTATCAACAAAAATCGGATTTTCTGTTTTGAATGTTCTACTTCCTCTACCAAATCCTTGAGATTTTTGGAAATTTGTTTAGAATTAAACGCTTCAGATTCCCAAGGTAAACAACATTCAATTAATATATAGGTTTGGTAATTACTACCGCTGCCAATAATATCCTCTTCAACGCATTTAGAAGCATCAGCACAAAAAAGCTTATCCATCATTGTTTAACTCATTGTATGTGTCAGAAATTGGTCTTTTTACAACCCATTTATAAGAACTCATGTTCTTCTCCAATTTTAACCAGCAAAAATAATTCCTTCAACTACCAGCTTCGACAAAAGTGGCACTACATCTATTTCCCAATCATAATCCGGCAACCAATCCATAACATCTTCCCCAGTAAAAAACTCCGTACTAAATAAATTGTCCGTAAATTTAGCTGTGACTCCTCTCAGGGATACTTCTTTACCTGCAACAACTATTTTGTATCCGCCACCATCAGATAATTCGTGAATTCTCACCCGCTGAAACTTGGGAATTCTAAACTTGGTTTGCACACCACAGGGAAAAATATTGAATCCTGCTTGATGAGGCAAAGAATATTTGGCAACAGGTTTTCCTAAACTGTCCAGATAACTGCTATACTCATCTGCAAGATTTTTACTGTTTGCGTAGCGGTGCAATTGGGCAATTAAACTGTTGACATTTGCATTGATAGAATCTGCGTTTGTTCGTAGCGGTAAACTTTTGCGCCAATCTGATTGTTCGCGCAATTCACTAACCAACCATTCTAAAAAGTCTATTCCGGTTTTGCAATGTATTCCTAATGTTAAATGCAGCGATGGTTCTTCGCAAGCAACTGCATAATGCCAATGTCCGCGCGGTATATAAAGCACATCCCCTGGATGTAAAATACAGCTTAAATATGCTTCGGTTTCTGGTGGTGGAAAAGATGAGGATTTTTGATCTTTCAGCGGATACTTAATTGTGTCTTCAAATACATACCATTGCTTGATTCCGTCTACTTGCAATATAAAAACTTCGTGGGTGTCATAATGGGAAACAAAGCCTTGTTTTTCCGGCCAGGAACAGTAGGCATTTACTTGATTTCCATAGCCAAAATCTGATTTTATTTCCGCAGCAAAGTGAGCGATTTCTGGAATTAGTTTGTGTACTTCATTGATAATTAAAGTTGCTCCAGATTGGCAGGATTTGATGAGGTTTTCATTGGCGCTTTCATCGAGGACTTTTCCTCCTATTGCTAATCGAATATCGGGATATTTTAGTTCGTGAAAGTTAAGGATGTAGTTTAGTTTTTCCCAGGAAAATAGGTGTGCAAAATTTTTCTTACCTTCGCTGGGAATCAAAACTGCTTTGGTTGTCCAATTGTTGTCTAAAAATTCTTTGAGATCGTATGGTTGTAATAGGTTGGCGATCGATCGCATAATTCTTTATGACAATTATTCTCAATAAAATTTGAACAAATTAATTTTAAGAGGCAATGCCCCTATAGTTATCCCGCAAGCAAGGAGTACAATCTATTACTTCTTGCTTGGGGATGCGAAGTCTAACAGAAAAGACTTTTAATTATTCGTTGCTAACATCGCTACCATCAGCATCAACATTCAGATGAGAAGAGAGGTTTTTAGCTGTTACCTGCTTGGCAATTTCCTTGACTTCAACTTGAATTTTGCTGGCACGGGATTGTTTGAAAGTCGATCCGTCAATTTGCTTTGACATAAATGTCTCCAAATGTAGTAAACCGATCTAGCTCAGATGTTCCTTAACAATTGTGTTGAGGGTTCAATCTCAAGCTCTAAGTACCTTAGCATAAAGTCAATAAGTTCTGCAAGTAGTCAATAAATATTTTCAAGATTTGAGAAGAAAGCTCATCCGCAAGAGTGAGATATTTAAGTTGAGTATGAGAGCTAAAGTCCTGTGAAAGTAAGAGTTTTAAAGTTTAGCGCCTATGTTCCCGCGGTCAGCGCTATAAATAGAGGGATGGAAATGTGAGGACTTGTTGAATATTATTGTTGACAAGCTGGCATTGCTGAACCGACGCATCTGCCTTAAGGTAGATTATTTTTTTGAGACTTAGGATGAAAAACAGCTACTATGGTGATCGGTCAGTTATCAGTTGTCAGTAGTAACCACTAACAATTAACAATTAACAATTAACCATTACCATTAACCATTAACAAATGAATCAATATTTTGCTACAGTTGCGCGCGGTTTAGAAACAATTGCCGCCCAAGAATTAGAACGTTTAGGGGCTCAGGATGTCAAGCCAGATTTTACTGGGGTTTACTTTGCGGGCGATCGCACTTTATTGTACCGCGTCAATCTTTGGTCGAGAACAATTTTTCGAGTGCTAATGCCGATCGCCGAATTCCGGTGTTACAACTCGGATATGCTCTACCGCGAAGTGCAGAAAATCCCCTGGGACGAATACTTAGATCCCGACAATACTTTAGCAGTAAACTGCACCGGCGGCAACGAAAAGTTGAACCACACTCACTATACAGCTTTGCAGGTCAAAAATGCGATCGCCGACCAACAGCGGAACCAATTTAACAAGCGTTCTAATGTTGATGTAGAGCATCCCGATTTGCTAATTAACATTCACATTCATCAAGATAGAGCTATTTTAAGTTTAGACAGTTCTGGCGGCAGTTTGCACCGCCGGGGATATCGACCGGCGATGGGGCTTGCTCCCCTCAAAGAAACCCTAGCTGCGGCTTTGTTGGAGATGGCAGAATGGACGCCAGATTTGCCGTTTTTAGACCCGATGTGCGGTTCGGGAACTTTGCCTTTGGAAGCGAGTTTAAAGGCCTTGAATATTGCACCGGGATTGTTTCGAGAAAAGTTTGGATTTATGACTTGGCGGGATTTTGACGAACCTTTGTGGGATAAATTGTGGACCGAAGCTGAAAACAGCGAATTACCGGAACTTAAAGAGGTGATTGCAGGGTGCGATCGCGATTCCGATATGTTAACCCAAGCTCGCACGAACGCGCAGCAAGCTGGTATTTCCGGTAAGATTCAGTTTGCTCAAACCGAGTTATCCCAGTTGGAAGCACCTGCAGACAGAGGCGTTCTGATTTGCAATCCTCCCTACGGAGAAAGGCTGGGAGATGCTAGCGAACTGGGAGATTTGTACAAAATGTTGGGGGATATTTTCAAGAATCGTTTTAAAGGTTGGAATGCCTTTATTTTGACTGGAAATAAGGAGTTGGGTAAAAAGGTGGGACTCAGGACATCGCGGCGAATTCCTGTTTATAATGGATCGATTCCTTGTACCTTGCTGAAGTATGAACTGTATTAAATTTCCCTTCCCCTTACCCTTCCCCTTCCCTTGATTAAATGTTTCACCTAGCCATCAACTTTGGCTGGAATGACTTTGCACCCTTTTCCCACCAGAAAACGCATTCTTTCTGGCGCGGAGAAAGAGTTTTTGAAAGCACGAGCAACTCCTCTGGCGAAAAAGGAGCCTTCCAGTGATCTGAAAACACTTTGATCGGTTTTCTGGAGTGATAATTAAAAAATATTGCGTCGCGGTGTGACTTTATAGGCATCTTGCCGCGATGGAAAACATGGTGAGAGTCGAAGAAAACAACAGTACCTGCTCGCCCTCTACATGAAACCCAATTTGATGGGTCTAAGTGTTCCGCCACTTCGGGATCGGAAAATAAAAGTTTGCCTTTGAGAGAGCTTAACTTAGAATTGAAATGCTTTGGAATATATTCAAACGGGCCGCCTTCAGCATTCACATCATTCAAGTAAACAGCTATTTTGAGAAGTCGGTGATCTTCCGGGTCTTTATGCCACAATCTTGTAAGTACCTGCTGTTCATTCGCGAAATCTTTCTGAAATAATGAACCGCGGTAAGCAACGGGAACGCCAAGATAATTTTCAGCAATGTCGAGCAACCGCTCTTGAAGACCCCACAAAAAAATTTCTGAATTTTCTATAATTTTTGCTGAATCAACATGGTAAACGTATTGAGTTTCAAAAGCCGGAGCTTTTGGATTATTAGCTAAGATAACTTTGGCTCCCTCCAAAAGTTTTTCAGTCAGGGGGAATGACAAAGCTTCTAGAGAAGTAATAAAAGCCCCTTCCTTCCTGACCGCATCGACAATACACTGATTTGTCGGACTAAGTGGAGGTAATTTTCTTCTCTTTTGGAAAGCTCTCCAATTATAAGATAAACTCGATTGGAGCAGCGAAGATTCTCTTGCTACTTTTCTTAAACCTCTCTCGATCATATTACTATTGAGCATATTAATTTTTCTTCCTTCATTGCTGAGTACGCATGAGATACGTTATATCATTACTTTTTCAGGCTCAGTATATTTTTTACAAAAATTTACAAACAGGACTGGCCTTAAGGTAGATGGCGAATCGAGCGCCCAACCCGCTTGAATCCGTTATATCATTACTTTTTTCAGGGTCAGTATATTTTTTTACAAAAATTTACAAACAGGACTGGCCTTAAGGTAGATGGCGAATCGAGGGCCCAACCCGCTTGAATCCCAACTTATAATTTATTACAGTTGTAAACCGTTACAAAAATTTACATTATCGTCGATATTACTCCTACCCACCCTAAATTTATCGAACGCTAAGTCATCCGATTTACACTTTTGATTGATTTCTTTCATTAGTTGCCATAAAAAAGCTTAAAAAATTTCTGTACTTCTCATTTTATTCGCTTGATAAAATGTAGAAATATCAATTTTAATTCCTTGATAGTTGAGGCGGAAAAATAAATCTCTCATACTCATTAAGCTAGGATCGAGCGCAAAATTAAGCCAGAAAGACACAAATCTAAATGTACTCAGAACTGGATAATCTGATTGGGGAAGCTTTCCTAAAAATTTCTTGACAAGCTTGGGCAAGTTTAATATCATTTAGTTACATTTAAATAATTATAATGCCTTCCTTTTATCAGATTAAAGGCATTTTTTTGATAAGATTTATTAAGATTCAACACTTGTGAATTTATTATATCTCTAGTTGAATACTGATATAAATATTCAATAATTCCTAGCTACATCACCAACTCAAGGAAAAAGTATTATCTGTAGCGGTTCTCAAGTAAGTGAGTTACGCCAGGAGCGATTACCAATTGCCAGGCGTCCCTCATTTTACTAAGAAGTGCTATAGTTAGTATTTTGTTTGCAATAAGGACTCTTCGTCCTTACTACAAACGCAACTAATTACGGGAAATTAATGCTCAATTTTGAGCGAAATAATCTTGTCGCCTTGGCGGATAGCATTGACGACAGACATATCCTCAGTTTTGCCAAACGTTGTGTGAACTCCATCTAAATGAGACTGGGGAGAATGGCAAATAAAGAATTGGCTGCCACCCGTATCGCGGCCTGCGTGAGCCATCGATAAAGTGCCTGCCAAATGTTTGTTGGAGTTGATTTCGCACTTGATTTTGTAGCCGGGGCCGCCGGTTCCATTGCCTTTTGGACAGCCACCTTGAATCATAAAGTTAGGAATGACTCGATGAAAAGCCAATCCATCGTAAAAACCTTTTTCCGCCAAGTCAACAAAATTCTTCACTGTGTTAGGCGCATCCGCATCGAACAATTCCAAATTGATTGTGCCTTTGTCGGTTTCCATTATAGCGCGGGTCATGATTTTTCCTTGCTTCCTAAAATGAGTGTGTTGCCTGCGTGTTAATTGCGGACTTCGCTTTTATAGCGACAGGTTTTAAACTGTCGTTATATTGTGGCTTTCAGAAGTGTAGCATATTCCCGCAACTCTCATAGGACTTATGCAGGCTTTCTGAGGAAACCCGGTTTATTGCGAGATTTCTGGTTAGCAAAGGCAATATTTTCGGAGACACCGGGTTTGTTACCCTCAGTCATATTTTAATTGTTGGTCACTTTTGGGCGATCGGGTTCTTCCTGAATATCGCTCATATTAAAAATGAAAGGAACTCGACTCGAACCTGCGCCCATCACCAACACTTTTGGCATCTGAGCGCCGCCGCTTCTCCAAGCTTCGATCGCCTCTTTTTGCAGCACTAAATCGCCACCTTGAGCCTTTAAAGTTTCCGCCAAAAGTCTTTGAGCTTCTGCCCTACCTTGAGCGCGGTTAATATCGGCTTGAGCCTGTTGTTCTGCTTCCTGAGCCACATAAACAGCCCTTTGCGCCCGCTGTTCAGCAACCTGTTTCTCCTCAACCGCTTTCGCAAAATCTTCAGAGAATCTAATATTGACAACGCTGGTATCAAGAACAATCACATCGTACTTTGCTAACCTTTCCTTGAGAGCAGCATCAAAGTCTCGCTTGAGTTCACTTCTTTGAGTAATAGATTGTTCAGCAGTTCTCAGGGCCGCCGCTGTTTTAAATGCCTCTTGCGTCTGAGGAGCAATAATTTTTGAGACTATATTCTCCAAAGTTCCTTGAGTCCTTCTCACATCAACTACCCTCGCCGGATCGAGGCGAAAGTTGATCGCAAAACTAGCATTTAGATCCTGAAGGTCTTTAGTAGCACTCTGGGCCGGAACTTCAAATTTTTGCACCGTTACATCATACACATCTACCTTGGATATCAGCGGGGGTCTGATGTGAAATCCCTCTAACAATGCTCCATCTGTGGCTTTTCCTAAAATGCTGACCACCCCTGCTTCGCCTGGATTGATGACGACAAAGGAATTGAAACCGAGGAGCAGCGCGCCTACTAATAGAATTCCAGCGATTGCTGATGATATGCTCTGGAAATTTTGACTTTTCAAAATACACGCTCCTTTGTGATAAATCAATTATAGCAATTCTCAGTAAAATCAGGTTGGCTCGGTAATTGGGAATTGGGAATTGGGAATTGGAATTGGGAATTGGGAATTGGAATTGGGAATTGGGAATTGGGAATCGCATACCTCACTTTTTTGATAATTGCTATAATAGCTAAAGGCATGAGGTAACAACGCGATGGTCGAGATTGTTAAATATCCCAGAACTTATCACATCGAGGGTTCGCGTTTCCAACCGGGAGATGAAGACCTCGACAGCATACCATTTAGCAATATTTGCGATCGCCCGATCGCGATCGAAGAAAAGGTAGACGGCGCAAATACAGGCATCAGCTTCGCCCCAGACGGACAAATGCTGCTGCAAAGCCGCGGCCACTTTCTCACCGGCGGGCCGAGAGAAAAACATTTTAACTTGTTCAAACAGTGGGCTTACAGTCTCAGCGGAACGCTGCGAGAAGTGCTGAAAAATCGCTACATTCTTTACGGCGAATGGCTGTATGCCAAACACACAGTTTTTTACGATTTTCTGCCGCACTACTTTATGGAATACGACGTGCTGGACTTAGAAACCTGTCAATTTTTGAGTACGGAAGCTCGCCAAAAATTGTTATCAGGATTGCCGTTAGTATCGGTTCCCGTGCTGTTTTCTGGAGTGCTAAAATCGCACAAGCAAATGATGCAGTTGATGGGCAATTCTCATTTTATTGGGCCAGGACATTTGGAGAGATTGCGCTTGTGCTGCCGGGAAATGGGATTGGATGAAGAGCGGTGTTTGAAAGAAACAGACAAGAGCGAAATTATGGAAGGTCTGTATATTAAAGTAGAGGAAGATGGAATTGTCAAGGCGCGTTACAAATACGTGCGCGCCAGCTTTTTAACAGCCATTAAAAACGCCGAAGGACATTGGCTAAACCGCCCGATCGTCCCCAATATTCTCCGCCCGGATGTGAATTTATTTAATTTGAGTTCCTTATGAATGCACTGTTATCCCCGCCTTGGACTTTTCCCTTTTGTCCCGATGCCGATTGCCCGATCGATTGGGATGGCATTCAAACACATTTCGACTGGATTGACAACCTCAAAGGATGCCAGCAAGACCCGATTTACCACGCCGAAGGAGATGTTTTCATTCACACCAAAATGGTCTGCGAAGCCTTAATATCTTCCCCGGAATGGCGCGAACTTCCCGTCACTGAACGTTCGATGCTTTTTGCTGCGGCTTTGCTGCACGATGTCGCAAAACCGGCCTTTACAAAAATCGAAGCAGATGGCAGAATTAGCTCCAAAGGTCACGCCCGACAAGGTGCGAAGATGGTCAGACAAATTTTATCGCAATTCGAGCCGCCAGTGCAGTTTAACATTCGGGAAACAGTTGTGACGATCGTCCAATTCGGCAGTTTACCCATCTGGCTGATCGACAAACCCAACCCGCAGCAGTCGGTAATTAAAGTTAGTCAAGTTGTCCGCTGCGATTTCCTGGCACTTTTAGCAGAAGCAGATGTGCGCGGTCGCCACTGCGCCGACAAGCAAGAACTTCTCGATAAAATAGAACTATTTCGGGAGTTTTGTCAAGAAAATAATTGTTTGAATTCTCCCCGACAATTCCCATCAGCACACAGCCGATTTATTTACTTCCGCAAAGAGAATGGAAACCCGGATTACGCAGCATTTGACGATACTCGCTGCGAAGTAGTTTTGATGTCGGGATTGCCGGCAAGCGGTAAAGATTATTGGATTCGGAAAAATCTGCCAGATTTGCCGGTAATATCGCTGGATGCGCTGCGAAAAGAGATGAATGTCCCTCCTGACGAAACCCCCGGAAATGTGGTCGCAGCCGCCAAACAAAAAGCGCGCGAATACATGAATCAGGGGCGTTCTTTTGTCTGGAACGCTACAAATACAACTAAACAAATGCGGCAGCAATTAATTAATTTCTTTGCCGATTATCAAGCTAGAATTCGGATTGTTTATCTGGAAGTACCTCTAGAAGAAATATTGCGGCGGAATCGATCGCGCCCCGCACCGGTTCCTGAAGCAGTCATTCGCAAGTTAGCTGCGCGGCTGGATATTCCAGACATCACAGAAGCGCATCAAGTCGATCGAATTGCCGGCTATATTCTGCCATTGGTGTCAAATCCGGTGGCATCGGAATAGATATTACCCACAGTGAGGACACCGCGCCTGGCCGTTTCCCTACAATTAATCGGGCGATGGTGACATCCGAGGGGGGCGATGGATTATTTTGGGGTAGGGACACGGCAATGCCGTGTCCCTACGGGGATCTTGCAATCTGCTATATCATCCGCCCTTTTCTCGAATTATTCGACTTTTCACTTCTGCTGAAATTCCGCGACAATTTAAAATTTCATCCAGCAACGCCGAATTTCGGCCTTGACTGTGGGCGATGGCCACTGCTACCGCTACTTGATTGTCTGCCGGCATTTGACAATCCGCATCGGTGATATCTTCCCTCGCTATTTTCTCCAAAAATTCCGCATCAAATCTCGCTAATTTGCTCAACAATCCCGTGACGATCGACTTATCTATTTTACCGCTGATGTCCGCTGTTCGCAAGAGCGATCGCCCGCAATCTTTTATGCTATCCATCAACTTTATATCTTCTAACAAAGCCATCCTATCTAACGTCAAAAAAGCTGATTTTACAGTCATGTATAAAGTTTTTTTATTGCCAAATTTTACCAGTCTGTTTGTTAAATTAAAAGCTGCTGCTGCTATCTCAGCATTCAGCCCCTCGCCCGTTTTTTGAATGGCGATCGCCCTGTCGATCAACTTATACATCAGCAGAATTACTTCCGGCGCCGTTTCCTTTTCTAAAGCTGCAAAAATAGCTGCAATTTCTCTTGGGGCTGCACTAACTCCGCCGTCGATAATTGCTAAATACGCTTTCAAACAATTTTGGCGCACCCCAACAAACAATAGTTCGGACAGTTTTTAAGCAGCCAGAGTACCATAAGACAAGACTGAAGGAAGGTTAGGGTGATTTAAAATC
>NZ_JAUBPE010000054.1:0-53185 GCF_036700565.1 Microcoleus pseudofavosus SVA1_A4 | reverse complement strand
AATGCTAAAACTTCGTTGTGCTTACCTCAACGACCTCTTGGCTATTTGAGGCTTTTGCAAAACCGGGATGCTCCCGCGCGAGGTTCCTACTTTGATAAGCCTTCGATACTTCGCTACTTGCTTGTTGTAAAACTGGTTCGCACTTTTCAAGGGCTTACCATTAACAGCAATTGGTTGAATTCGAGGGTCGTTAAAGACGATGGTTGCCAAGTTGTCCAAGCCAATATCAATTGCTGCGGCGAGTGAGGGATTTAAGCTACAGAAGAATTGACTGTTATCTGGTTCTTCATAAACCACCTCGACCGCAAAGCATCCAGTTTTCGGCACAATCCTGACTTCACACAAATCCTCGAACTTCAATCCTGGTTTTACAGGAATTTGCATCGGGGACATAGAAGGTACAATTTTACCTTTATTGAATTCTCGTTTACCAAGGGCTTGATTGTTGAATTTAACCAAATTTCTGCCTTCTATATAGCCAGGGATTTTCGGTTTGCCAGTAAACTTTGAAGCATCGTTGCGGTAGGTTTCTAATGCTTTGAAGTAATTTGTCCAAGTATCAGCGCATTGCTGCAAGACTAATTGTGCTACCTTGGCGGGCATCGCCTTGTAATTTACATATTTCTGGAACAGTTTATCCAATTTGGATTGGGACAAGTATCCATGACCGTAAAAGTATGATTGTCGCTGCGTATACTGCACCATATTGAATAAACTGCGCGAAGTATCTGTTATTTTATCGCAGTAATCAAACCATTCGTGTCCTTTCTTAATTAGATGCTTTTCAACTCGTTTCGTCTTCCTCACCCCCAAGTAAATTATTGAATTATTTTGTCTGCTTGCCGATTCCAAGATGTTAAGCGTAATCTATTAGCTTCATCCAGTAATTGTAGTCTACTTATGGCTATCAATGGCTACAAGCTTAAAGAATTTTAACAATACACCAAACGCTCAAGATTTTCAACGAATTGTAGAATTTCTGTGGGAATCAAGAGAATCTGAAGCATGATTGAGAATCAACAATACCCAGTTCAATTCACCGCAGCAAGTTAGCAAAAGCATCGACCGGCAATCCCTCTTTGAGCAGCGAGAATTTCTCGATGTAATTGCCGTCAAAAATGCTCAGGTTATCAATGCGAGTGCGCGCCGCTACAACGGATTGCACCCACGCTGTAGCAAGCGGAACTCCAAAATAACACCCCGGAGAATCCCAAGTCGGGTCGATTGCGTATCCATCGGGTGCGAGCAACCAAGCATGGCTAATTGGAAATCCAACATCAGCATGAAGGGCGTATCCTTCGGCGTAGGTGAGGCTGTTATCCGCAAATGCTAGCTGCTGGCAGTTCCAATAACCAAACTTCGGTACGCCAGCTTCAACGGTTGGAGGCAACGGTTTCGGTTCCATCGGGAAGCCGCAGCGCAGCACCAATTCTTCGTACCTTTGGTACATCCAGTTAGCTCTTTTCTGCGGTGTTTCGACAGCAGCAACTACGTTTTCTAAATATTCCTTTATCTGCTGTGCTGAGATAGTTTGAGTTCGAGTATTCACCGTTGAAATTCCTGTTATGTTGGGTTTATTTGTTCGAGTTTTCCAATCGATTCCACATCGCCATTAGCTCGAAATCCTGGGGATTGTACAGGAGTTGTTTGAATAGCGCGAACTCTTTGACGTACATCTTGTAGAGTTTGGGATTGCTTTGGAAGCTGGCTTCGGTGTTGGCTATCCTGTCGGCAAGTTTTACCGCTAAAGCTTTTTTGTCGGACTGGATTTTTAAGGCAGTTTTGCGAAAGCGATCGGCTCGGTTTATCCCCGGTTCGCTGGTCACAGCCCACACAATATCGGCTGTTTCTTTCCCGAATTCGGACACCAGCATTTCATAAGTTGTTGGCGTATCTTCCAAGGTGTCGTGGAGCCATCCTGCTGCAGCAATCGCTTCGTCGCCTGCACAACCGAATTGGGCCAGCACTTGGGATACTCGATCCAAATGGTACGAGTAGGGATGCTCGCCGTATTTTTGAGTGCCGTGTTGGACAATTGCAAATTCCTTGGCTTTATCTGCGAGATTCATTGAATCCACCCCCTTCAACCATCTTTTCTACTGCACCTGCTACTGTTTAACTAAACGCTTAGTTTTCTTCCTTTCTTTTAACCGCCAATCTTTGTTTAAGTAACCCAATTCGCGGCGTTGCATTCTATCTAAAACTTCATCTTCCCAATTAGGAAAATATTGTTGTAGGACTTCGAGGTGCTCAATCTCCTGTTTGGTCAGCCACCACTGCCTACCGGCGAATCTGATAGGAGAGGTGAGCTGCTTGCTTACCTCAAGGTACTGCTGCAATTCAGCAATCTCATTCTCATCCAACCCATAGGCTTCTGCTTCATTCTGCCACTCCGTCCAACTCATGTGCGTGTGAGAAGGAAAACTGGATAAAAAATCTTGAGTTAGCTCGTCTAAACCGTTTTGATTGATGTAATCGATCATTTCTCAATCTCCTTTAATCGCAAAACAATAAACAAAGTTGTACATCATCGTAACAATCCTTAACTAAAATAAGCGGACTTAGAGTTTGAGTTAATGAGCAACGGTCATCAACTAATCTAAATCTTAGCAACAGCCTCAGCCGGGAATCCTTGTTTGAAAATAGAAAAATCTTCGAGGTAATTCCCCTGCAAAATGCTCAATTCGTCGGGGCATCCCTGCTGCTTTCGAGAATGCCAAATTGATTTTACCCACGATGTCGAGAACGCAATTCCCAAATAACAGCAGCCGGGAGTTTCCCAAGTCGGGTCGATGGCGCATCCATTGGCATCGAGCAGCCAAGCGTGTTGCAGCGGGATAGACACGCCGGCAGCCATTGCATAACCCTCAACGTAAGTGAGGCTGCGGTTTTTTAGGACTAATTGCTGGCAGTTGGCGTAACAAAGTCTCGGTTGACCTTGTTTGATGTTTTTGGGCAGCGGTTTGGGTTCCATGACAGTTCCGCAATCCAAGACCAATTCCTCAAAACCCCGGTACTTCCAATCCGTTCTGGCCGGTACTTTTTTCATCACGGCAGCTAAATCGTGCAAGTATTCTTTGAATTGCTCTATATCGGTAGTTTCAGTTGGATTGTTCATCGCTTTGTTGGTTCTGTTACTTCGTTTGACATCGCCACCAACAATTGATATTTACCAATCAAGTTATTGATTTTGGACGCATCTACATTCGTATGCGAACCTATTGCCTTGCCTTCTTTGACCCGGCGCGCAATTATCTGCAACGATTCCTCTAATTGTTCGATTTCTGACAGCAATGTTGTCTTAATTGTTTCAATGTCCACAATCTCCTCCAGATTATTGTTCCAACTTCATCAACTTTCCCAACTTGCGGTTGAGCAATTCTGCATCGCTTTCACCCTCGCACCGCTCCTTCTCCAACCATTCCAAAATCTCGGGTTTTGGACGGAACGAAAAGACCGGGCGCTTGATGTCGTACCGGGCTTTTGCTTCTTTGATGACGCTTGGATTGTTAGCGTGGTATTGCTGCTGCGCTGAGATTTCCACAACTTCGATCTCTGTCCACCGGGCTTGGATTTTTTCACCCTGCCGCCCTACCAAAACATGAGATTCGAGATACTTTTTAGCGCCCCGTTCTGTTTTCCAAGTTTTCGCTCCTTCCAAATAAGCCGAATCTATGGCGTTGTATTCGGGATTTCCCTGCGTTTCGGTGGCATAGCGCACTCGAGTATCCTTTTTGAACCTGATGGCGTACAAGCTCAAATTGTGACCTCCTGCAACCGCTGCTGCTGGTAGCGTTCCCACGCCCGCACCGCCAATTCTTCAAAATGAGTGTCGGGATATTCGGATGATAAAGCCTCGGAACTGTGGTTCCGATAAGCCTCTTCTGCTGCTTTTTCTACTCGGGTGCGAGCTATCAAAAACAGCGCTTGATGTTCTGGCGAACCTATTTCCGCTTCTGCGATTACTATGTAACTGTTGGGATATTGAGCAACGGCTTTGTCAGCACCCCTGCGCGTTTTCCAGCGTTTAGCACTCGACAAAGTATGGGCGTAATAAAACTGGTCTGGTTGTCTGATGGATTGAGCTACAAACATAATCTGTGTTGTTCTATACTATGTGGCAATCAAGCTTTAGATACGGCATATTTAAAGCTCGATAGTGTTGCAATTTAACCGACTAGCGGAGTCGATAATCGGTTTCTAGGTACTGGACGAGCGACCTCCACTTTTGCTTGCACAAAAGCGTAAATTCAGCACGTTTAAGCTCTGGGATTCGGTAGCCTGCCACGGCCGCCCATCCCGCACAATTATCAAGCTCGCGACCTCCTCTATCTCGAAAAACTTTGTACAATTCTTGCATGGCTAGGCTGGCCGCAAGGTCTAACTCACCGTCCGCGGCAAGAGGAAGACTGCTGTATTCCTCGCTAGTGATGACACTTGATTCTACTTCTATCCCTAAATAATTGACTTTTTTCATTTTTAACCTCCTACTTTTCTACAGCTTGACAGCCTAACTCAACCCGAATCACCTCAAAAAAGGCATCGACCAATCTTTTATACGAGGACGAGCCGCTTTTTGCAGAAGAATAAATAGGAAAAAGATTTTCTTCATTCAGTTGGTGCATCATTTTGCCGATCGACTCTTGACTGTAAGCTCTGGGGTAAACTACAAAGCCACCGCCTGATTCATCCCACAAACATTTCACTTTGGTAAAGCTCAGCACGTCCTGAAGATCGGCGACTCTTGCAGCCGGGCCCGACCAAAAGAAGCGACCGCCGTAATGGCTGACTGGGATTTGGGCTGCTGCCATATCCAAGCAAAATTGGCGGTGTTCCGGTTCCGAGTATCTGTTAGCTATTCCCATAACTGCACTTCCTTGCCGGGGCCCTGGACTGTTACCACCGAGTACGGCATCGTATTGATTGGGTTGATTCATGTTTAGCATTCCTCCTGATTTAGTACCTGCGGCATTTCATACCTGGCATTAACTTTTAAATCTCCGAATTCAATTCCTTGTTCTTCGAGATAATTGTCTGTTTCACCCAAGCAGGCTGCCGCCATCTTTAAATAAATTTTCATTCTGGGATTGCTGCCGTGAATATCTTCAATTTCCCATCCTTCCGTTTGAGCTAGTACAAGCGCGAGTCTTTCGACTAATTCGTGATACATGATGCTAGGCTCCGGGTAATTGGTTTAGGTGATGAATAGATTGCCGTTGCACGAAGGTGGATTAATGAATATCCTGAAGATACTTTTCGTTCAATTGTTGCAGCAACTTGGGAGCCCTCCAAGATGCAAGATTGATGAGGGCTTCTAAGCGCTCGTGCCAATACTTGCGGAGGGCATCAATTTCGGAATTGGCTAAGTTTTGGTGTTGTTCGGTTAAGTCTGTCGCGCCCCATTCAATCGCTTGCTTGGCTTTTTGGAGCTGGGCTATACAAAGCGCGTACTCCGATTCGATGCCAGCCTCGAATTCTGCAACAAGGACTTGCTGCTGTTGGGTCATGTAATCTTTGCCTTTGAGCATACTCCCCTTTTTGTAAAACCTAATATCTTGCTGCCGATCAAACTGTCGGTTAACGCTTCGACGAACTTTTTAACTGTCATCTTTTCCCCTTGTCGAACATCGCTCGGTCTGCCGCCACACCGTCGATGACCAAACTCTCAAATGCAGCTTCTATCCAGATAGTCGCTCCCGAACACCGCGCTTTGCTCGCATCCTGAACCAACACGCAGCCGCCGGTGAATTCTACCCGCTTGGCATACACCGACCCCAAGTAAGTATTGATGCTGATAGCCCGCTCGTCTACCAAGGTTCCCCTCAGCTTGCTAGCTTTTTTGTTGGCACCGACGATGTGCCTGTTGACGTAAATCTGTGCTTTCATTAATCTTGTATCCGATTTGCTTTGGGTGCTGGGCGATCGCTCTTGACTTTGACCGGACTCGGGCGACCGCCTTGTTATAACCTGCTAGCTAGTTTAGTTCGTAAACGAACTACTGTCAACAGTGCCTGTACAAGATTTTTTGGGAGATGCACCCTCGCTGGATGAGTATTGGCGCGGTATCATATTGTTCGGTGCAAACGCTGCTTCCTATAAGTTCGCGCTCGCCCAATCGCTGTTGGAGCTAGCACCGGGGGGCAAAACCCTAATTGCGTTGGATGAGTTGGCAGAGCCGTATGCGCGGCATACTCTGGAACACCTGCGCCTGTGTGACAGCCAATCTGTGCAAACTAAAGTTCCCTATCCTTTTCTGGAAGCTTGCCGCCAATACAACCGAGAGGAGATTAGTTACGACCAGTTGATTGGAATTACGGCGAAAGAAGGGCTAAAGGTGGTGCTCGATAAGTTCCACAACCTCAACTCATCCGCTATTCCTACACGTTTTTTCACGAACGAGCGCTTGGGTTCTAGGGCAAAAGCGATCGCCCTGACCGATGAGTTGTTTCGGCTCTTAGAAAGCAATCAAGCCCAGAACTTACCGGCTGAGATTGAGTCGAGGTGGCGCTTAGTCGAAACGGCGTGGGAACTCGGCATTTCCCGCAACCTGATTGCTGTGGGCTACGATGCCGAGGAAAGTTTGCTATTTACTCAAAGCAACCGCCGCACCAACATCACTTCGTGCCGCAGCGCTCTCAACGGCTACCAAAAGGGCAAGTGTTTCTATTGTTTCGGGGAGATTTCGATTGTTAGCGGAGCGGGAGATTTGACGGATGTGGATCACTTTTTCCCCTACGCAATCAGAAACGAGATTGCTCAATCCGTTGACGGCGTGTGGAATTTGGTGCTAGCTTGCGTTACCTGCAATCGAGGTAGCGGCGGTAAGTTCCACCGACTGCCGCACCAGCGGTTTCTAGAGAGGTTGCACAAGCGCAACGAGTTTTTTATCGACAGCCACCATCCTTTAGGAGAAACCATAAAGCTGCAAACAGGCAAGTCTAAACCTCACCGGCGTTCTTGTTTGACAGGCAACTACAATACAGCAAAAACTGGTAGACTTATTAATAGTATCTGGCAACCAGTATTTGAGTATTCACCTGCTTTTTAATTGTTCGTTAAACTTATGGCTAATAATTTTCAGCGAATCAAGCTTTACTTCAACGCAGAGAAGATTTGTTTGGGCGGCGTAGATGACGACTGGTGGCTCAAAGATTTTGACGGGGATTATTGGGGTTCGGATTACTTTTGGCTGCCAATTGGCTACAACCCGATTGGAAAACACGGAGACGAACTTTTACAGTTTCTCAAACCTCGCGCTTAGCCAATCAGATGAAAGAATACCGGTGCACCCGCAACGCGCCCTGCACCCCTGCGACAGTTGCTACTTAGTTTTAAAGTTACTCAAGCCGATCGACTAAAAATTCTCCTAGTTCACCACACACAAATTATCTATGAACGCTCAAAGTCACCCCATATTAAAATCGCATCCCATCCCCGGCGACGGCTCTCAAGCCCCCGGTTACATTACTCTCAGAGAATGGCGCAAGGATGAGGAGTGGGTAACTCATTTTTACAACTGTCAAGACGGCGGCTTTTATTTCGGCCGCTACTTCACGAACTTAGCTGAAGCTGAGGCTAACTTCGAGCTGCGGGTAAAAGAATATCTCGGTTTGGGGAAGCTGCCCGGTTCGCTAGAGTCAGAGGAACCGATCCAAATACCGGAACGCATCCTGGAAGGGATTGATGCAGTTCGAGAAGCACAGACGACTAATATGTTCCATGCCAACACGGTTCGACTCCAAGCCGTAGCTTTGGGCTATCTAGAAACGGCCCAATGGATTGAAGCCAACTTGGAAACTTATTGCAGCGGAGTTTTTCGAGGATTCGCAGCTCTCTAAATGGGACCCGGCCGGTAACAGGAAAAGCGATCGCGCCAATGGTGAGGAATAAACTATGGCAAAACCCAAGAGGTATCCCGACAATTGGCAAGAGATTGCGCTATCAATCAAGGAAAACGCGGGATGGCGCTGCGCTAAGTGCCATCAACAATGCCTCCGACCCGGCAAACAAAGCGGCTTAACTAAATCCGAACGGTGTGCTTTGACTTTGACGGTGCACCACCGCAATCGGATACCGGAGGACAACCGCCCAGAGAACTTAATCGCTCTGTGTACCGCGTGTCACCTGTCGTACCACAACCGCGGTCAGTCTAACGTATCGCCGGGGCAATTGTCGCTGTTCCCCGAGGATGCGATCGATTGGGATATCATGAATTTTTACCAGGAATCGGCACCGGACAATTTATCGGCTGTGAAATTGAAGAATTTGTAGCTATTGCTTCAAGCAGAAACAAACCGACTTTCTTGTGCAGCCCCTGGTTTTGTTGGGGACAGCCAATCTGAATCAAGCATTTAGGGCAACCGTCAGAACACTCGCAATTTAAGGCTAGAGACATTGCTTTAGCAGCGAATAACGGTAACTGCTTCCCGATTTCTTCAGATGCTCCATTTCCCCCATCTGTGGTATCAAAAAAATAGGCGACGATACCCGAATCATCTTGCTCTACTGTACAGTTCACATCGTGAGTAGAGGAAAGCACGACTAGGGGAACAGCTAGTTGAATTTGATGAGCCATACTGTGCAGAGCAACTGCAACTGCATTGCCTTCAAACAAACCCTTTAACTCTTGAGGAATATCATCTCCATATTGGGTTCTTGCACTAGCTTTGTGGCGGTTAACTTCACCTGTAATTGCTCCAATTAGAGCCGGATTTACTTCGACTTTAACGACAGGAGCTTCATATTGTATTTGATAGGGCGGATTGAATGAGACTAATTTTATAAGTTTATTTATTTCGATCGATTTCAAAGTCCGACCGCAAGACGTACATATTTTACCTTCAAGGGGCTGTTGGTGACAGCGGCATTTGACATTAGTGCAAGTTTGTCGATATTCTCTTTTACAAAGCTTATAGCCCGTTACTTCTGATGTAATCTTCCCCCATCCCAAAGTTAATCTCAGCCTTGCTTCGGATAAGCTGGTAGGAATAATGCGGGGCTCTTCTAGGTTTTCTAAAAGTTCGATTTGCAAACCTAAATCAGGTTCGGTAAATAAGCTGGGATCTTCTTCAAAGGGCTGGAGTATTGCTTTTTTTTGGTCGATATCTAGGCTTTGACACCGATAAGTAACTAAACGGTTGCTTTCGTCAAAAGCTGTATAAATTGCGCCGGGAAAGACTTCTCGATAGGCAATGTCACGCGACATTTTTTCAAAGGATTCTGCCGTATTCTCGTCAATTAATTCAATAGCATCTATAGCGTTGCCTCTAATATTGACTCCTAGATGAGGTTCTCCTCGCCCTCGAAGGAGCGTACCATTGCGAGAGAGGGAGAGTCTTTTTTGCTTCAGCAGTGCCTCAGCAACGGCACCTCCTACAGCATCAAATCGACTTTCAACCTCAACAGCAGGCAAACCGCTTTCGACGCAGCAACATTCCAGGTGTTTGCTCACAATGGTGGGATAATTGGGATTGAATGCGGCGCTTTCTACTTCTCCTGAGAGCAATTGTTCGGGATGCTTACCGTAATAGTAGTCTAAGGAACTTTGGGCAACTGGCAAGAAAATTACCAATCCCGGACTGATTCTTCCAGCACGTCCTAGCCGTTGACGAAAGGACATAATAGAACCGGGATATCCCTTCACCAAACAGCAATCTAATTCTGGTAAATCCAAACCCGCTTCTAGTGCTGATGTGGAAATAATTACTTTAAGTTGTCCCCTTTGCAGTTGGTTGATGATATCTCGGCGACGATCGCTTTTTAAAGAACTGTGGAAAGCAGCCACTTTTGGTGCTAAATAACTATTTCCCTGTCGCGTACTTTCTTTTTGAATTAAATCTACAAGTTTTTTAACGGCTCCCCTACTATTGCAAAACACAATTCCGCTTAAGCCTTGTTGTAGCCAAGATAACACAATCTTACAAGCATCGGAATTTGGTGTGTCACTGGGAGCCAAACACAGAACAGTTTTTCCAGCACTGCCCGCTCCGCTGCCTTCAATTAAATGCAATTGGTCGGGTTGAGACATTCTACCGCTAAATCTCATTGCCATGTCTCGGGGGTTTCCAATCGTGGCAGAAGAACAAATAAATTGGAGTTGGCTGCTGTTGCCTCCCACGCTATCAACCGCCCGACGCAAACGGCGCATTAGGTTAGCAAAATGAGCTCCAAACGCGCCTGTATAGGAATGGCTTTCATCAATAACTACCCACCGCAACCGCCGCAGAAATTTCCGCCAGGGTTCCCATTGTGAGACGCGCGGAATCTTGGATAAGTGATAGTGCAGCAAGTCGGGACTGACCGCTAAAATATTGGGGGGAAAAGGCACAAAGAGTTCCAAACGTTCGGTGTAGGGGGTATCTCCAGTCATTTGCCCCACTTTTACCCGCTGTTCTTGAGGAAATGTTTCGACAATACGTTGGAGTTTGCGAAACTGATCGAAAGCTAGAGCTTTCAGCGGAAAGATATAGAGCGCGGAAGTTTGAGGGCGGTTCAAACAATCTTCTAGAATGGGGAGGTTGTAGCACAGGCTTTTTCCCGATGCTGTAGGAGTCACAATACTCAAATCGCAGCCCTTCCGCAAGCAATCTAAGGCTTCAATTTGATGCGAATACAGTTCCTTAATTCCCAATCCCCGAAGAGCATTTTGTAAGGGGGAGGGTAAGTCTTTGGGAATGGCATCCAACGAACCAGATGCGGGAGGGGTAATGCGAACAGCGCTAAGATGTGAAGCTAACTCAAGCGCGATCGCTCTAAATTTGGGTTGAGGAATAGCGGCAATTTCTGCTGCACTTACTTGAGAAAAGCTAGCAGACTGTATTTTACCTGCACCATTTTCTTCAGATTCGGATAAGGATTCAGGTGTTTTAGATGCGTCTCCAGGGGCGATTTCACTTTTTTCAACAGCTTGCTGCCAATTTTTGTATAGAACGGGAACCGAGTATCCGGGAAACTTCACTATAAGTGTGTTACCCATCCAAGACATAACCTCGCCTTGGCCGTACTTGGGAGAAAAGAGCTGCTGCCCAGGGTCTAGCCACTCAGGATGCTTTCGTTCGCTGTTGGGAGTCACAGCGCGGATAAGAGCAGCATAGTCAGTGGGCTCGGGGTTTGTCATGGTTTTGGGGATAACTCCAATTGCTTCATCATAAGCTTCTTCTTCCAGATTGTTAGCATTCTCTCAATTTAACGGGGCATCATTGACTTTGGGATTTACGCTTACTCTCAGGAATCGGCACGGGGCAATTGATATGATCCGAATCCGCTGCCATTTTCTTAAAACAATCTAGCGCTGCCAAACAATCTTCCAACGCTCGGTGATCTCCACCGGGTAGAGGAAAATACTTATAATCTTCGTAATAGTAGCTCCAATCTCCGCCCCATTGCGCCGCCCATTCCATCAAACAGTCAGAGCGCTTGGATAATTGCAGTACGGGTAGATTGTGAAGCCTGCAACAATAAGCCAATATTTTGATATCGAAACTAGCATTGTAAATAATCACCCGCTTATTTTTCAAAGTTTCCGCAATGCGGGGGTAAATCTCTGGAAAACTTGGCGCATTCGCTACCATTTCATCTGTTATCCCGTGAATCTCTGTTACTTCTGCGGGGATGGGGATTGAGGGTTTGATGAGGGTATCGAGCAAGGTTTCTTCAGTGCGATCGATAATTGCTATCTCTACAATTTCAGCATCGTATAACCCCGTTGTCTCAGTATCCAGAATCACCCAATCGTTGTGGCTTAATTGTTCTCTTGCCCAAAGAACAGCACTCACCCTATCTTTTTCTATGAAACCTACTTCTCGATACCACTCTTGATAATCCCGCTTGATTTTAGCTTTGAGGCGGTTGGCTGCAAGGGTTTCCAATTGTTTTGGAGACGGCTTTATTTTAGGACGACAGCATTCAGGATTGTGGATATCGTAGAGAAACACGTCGTATTTTCGGGTTTCGATAACGCCTGAAGGTTTCAGAGGCGATAGTCCTAATTCACCCAGTTGCTTTTTAGTTTTCAGGTGCGGTGGCGGTTCGTTGGATTCACCCCACCAACTATATTTTGTTAGTTCCACCATTGCAGTTTCCCCATCTCTGCCATTTTATTATCACATCATTGAGGAAAATGAAAGCAACTGCGAATACCGTATTTGTTGGTAATTGAGCGTTTGATTTTTACCTCTGCTGGCGAAGTAATTTCGATGGTTCCATTGGCTGCACCGACTGTTAAAAACCGCTACGTCTACAGGCTTTTTAGGTGTTGGCATTTTCTGGCATTTGATTGGCTACTTGTTAGCTACATCACCCGAAACTCTGATTCTTTCGTTAGCTGTTTTCGGAGTCGCCCGAAGTAGCTAACGAAGAATCAAAAAAAATTATTTCCTTTCCGGCGTGCTAAATGATTTGGCATCCCAGATACCCCAGACTTCCCGTGCAGAAGCTACGGCTCCTTGGAGCGCTTCTGCCGGCGTGCGCCCGAAAACTACAATCTGGCGGGGTGGATTGTACTTGCGGGTGACGGTAACGCTCCACTTGAATTGATGGCTTCTGAGTGATTTCACCGATCGTCCCTCCCGTCGCCTGGAGATGGTGCAGCTTCCGATGAAGCCAACAGGGAACCGGATAGTAAGCGAATTAGGCGCAGGGCTTCGGGTTCGGAAAGCCAAACATCCAAGTGTGCCAAGGAATCTTCAAACAAATCCGATAGTTCGCATTGAGAGAGCGCTTGGAGCACCGTCGATGAATAGTGTTGGGCGTAAGTTATCGCTTCAATCAGGGCAAGCTTTTGGATGCGGTTGCAAGCGGTCAGCAGCGATTGCCAACAAGTGTGGAGTTGGCGGCGGGAGAATTGGTCGATTACTGCTTCTACTAGGGCGATCGCTTCCAATTCACTGGGCAGGAAGTCGAAATCTCGCGGCCACTTATCGCCGAAGCATTCGACAGTACCGCACTCTTTAATGGAGCGGGCGAGCGTGTCCCTTTGGCGCAGCGAATAAACGGTCGCTTCCATCAAAACCCAGAGTTCTGGTTCTGCCATCGCGTCCGCGGATGCCAACAGCGAAGGATACAAAGAAGCGCTCGTCACCCCTGGCGTTGCAGCAGCAGCGGACACCTCAACCGTTAGCGGTATCGGTATTTGTGTCATGATTGAAAAACCTCATTAATGTGAGTGCCACACCCCGCCCCATTCGATTTCCAGTCAGAGGGGGCGGGGTTTGGTTTTGGGTTTTTGACGCTAACAAAGCTTAGTGAAGCAACCACATCGGAAGTACAGATAACTGTTTTATGCTTCTGCTTGGTTTGCAGTCGTTCGTGGGTGTATGATAACTCATATGGGATGTTTAATGCAAACATCCCGTATGCACTTATTGACCCATTAAGCAAAAAACGAGCTTTAACGGGTAGTCTGGGATATATAAAGTAATTGCATTAAATATCCCAGTGACCGAACGAAAAACTACAGAACCAGTACCCACCTTGAAAGTCACATTTCCTTCAAGAACGCTTCGAGAGCGGTTCAAGGCTATTTGTGCGTTGAACGGAAAAAACATGAATGAAGTGCTTATCGATTTGGTCAAACAGTACATAGAACAGAATCAGCGGAACGATCGCCCTGAAACTGAAAGCGACACAAGCGGCTGAGCCTGTTTGTCTAAAAGTTCAGAAGCTCGACAGGAGTGTAAGTTATACGTCTCGAATTCCTGAGCGGTCGCAAACACTCACAATCTCGTCGAAAGTACACTCCGACAATCGGTTTGGGTGCGACCCTCAAAAGATTCCGATACGCCAAAAGCTTTATAAAACTAAGGTTTTAGGCATGAGCACAGCAGTGTGCGGGGTTTCAAACTTTTGAGTTTACAGGCGCTCAAACGCTTACTAGGAGAAGCTGGAGGCGTTTCAAAATACATCCATTTAAAGGAGTGACCGCAATGATTGGATGGCCATTTAGCAAAAGTGAGGAGGACGATTCGGATGAGGAAAACAGACATTCGGCGTCATCTGAAGAAGATTGCAAGGAGATGGAAAAGAAGTATGGGTGGGAACTCAAAAGAGTCGAACAAAACGAGGACGATTCAGACCTATCGGTCGATTGCGTCTTCAAAGGCAAACAGACGAGTTTTTGGGATATGTGGGGCGACCATCAAGATAATAGGGATGAGGGCAAGGTATAAACAATGACATTACTTGAACAAATAACACCAACTGAAGACATCGAACTCTACGACCCGTTGGCAAGCAAGTCTACGCTGAGCCTCTATCTAGTCAAAGAGCAAGAAAAATGGGTGCCGATCGAGAGCAAAGAACTTGTGATTGGCAAGCAATTAACTCGACTTTTGCAGCTTTCCCACGATTCGCGTCCTCTACTCAAGCGTCAGGTCAAACTTGGCGAACGGCTCACCTACCACGTAAAAAAAGAGGGCAGCCCTTGGAAAGCTTACCTTGTGGTTCCCTCGGACTGGGTAGTGGTCAAGGTGTTTCGATATGAAGCCGACCTATCAGAAATTGAGGGGGAACTGCCGGAGTTTCGGGATGTACAGATTGCTTACTGCGAGCGCCAGCCTTTGATGCCAGAGGAAGCTGAAGCAATGACTTATGAGATTGTTAGCCAGGTTTCTGTGGATTCATGCGGTGGCGATAAGGAAGCTTATCAGAAATTCCTTGCCAGCAAGCAATCTAAGCCATACGTTCGAGTTTAAAATTGGAGGATCTATCCAGTCAGGGAATTACAGAGGCTCTTGGCAACAACCGAAGAGCCTCGTAGCCCAAGACCAGACCAAAAGAACAATTCCGCAACCCTCTTTCCGACAAAACTGGGACTGCCAACATTTTCGTATTCATGCGTTTTTTCCTCTTTTTCGGATAGCCAGGTTCCGGCAGACCCACGCATCCGTACTGTCAGAGATGCGTGGACTTTCCTCAGAACCACAAATCGCCTTGCCTAACCAGTCTGGAGGCTTCCATTTTCTGATGCAGTGACCGGATGTGATATTGCCGATGCACTGAAGCACTCGAACAAATCACCAAGTTTTCTGGTGAGTTATTAGATTTATCTTCATCTAAATGGTGGACAATTTCACCGGGTCTGAGCTTGCGGCCGATCGATTGTTCGGCAACAATTCTGTGCAAGTAAACAACTTTGTAACTCATGAGTATTCTAGGTAAATTGGGAAAATGGCTTGAGATGTGTCCAAAGGTTGCAGTGGCGTTGAATCATAAATTTCTTGAAACCAGGCTGAATCAGATTCAAAAATTGTTGCCAGAGCTGGGATTAACACTTGCCAATATTCATACGGAATATCAGCACAATCATTTTATATTCGGCTGAATTCACAGAAAGTTACATTTCTTCTAATGCGAGCGAGCAATCTACGAGCCAGTTCTATTTGACTCAGAGATTGATACAATCGGGCATTTTTGATTAATCTGTCCAAGATGATTTTCCAGTTCATAAAGCTTGAATTGATTGCTAAAATTTAGTCCTGGGTCGTTGACGTTGCTGACTCCTTATTATTTAAGGCCCCGTTTACTGCTTCGTTGAAAGCTTCATCAGTCGGCTCATCTAACATTCCTATTGCACACAACCATTTCAGTTGTATATTCCTACCACCGCGACAGATTTTCGTGTTATTCATGCTATGACAAATGTGTTGTCCATTGCCCATCAAGTTGTCGTAGTATACTGCCAATTCTGATGGAGATAGAGGTAATGGTTTTTCACCACTAAACGGACAAGTTTTACATGGTTGTTGGCGAACCGGGTAGGTTCTCATGTCAGTTGGATCGCGTTTCATTAAATTGTTCCTAGTTTACGAAAATCAGGGATGGGTCGTTGGTCGAGGCATTGGTAAAGATGCAGGCAGAACTCATGAACATTTACCCATTCCGATCGAGGAGGCAGAATCTGAAGTGCCAAAGCGTCTGCACCCAAAAAAATCTCCTTGACTTTGACCAAATCTATCCAGGTCGGAACTGATTTTTTCCGAGACAGTGAGAGATGAACCCACCAATTCCCGTCTTTTTCGATCGAACAAGAAATTATTACAATCAAACCGTCGCGACTTCTATAAGCTCCGCCATCATCACCAATTGCTTGAACTGACCAATTACATGGCAATTCTTCAGCAGTGGGAGGATTCCATTCAACAGTGTTAGATTTCATGAGACTGCCGGGAGCGACCCGGCAACAGCTCTAGTTTATGGTTCTAAGTATCAAATTGATAACGAGGCAGATTGTTTTCCATATCATGTTCAGCTTCTTCGATCGCATCATGAAGTTCACTGAGTATCTGAATAGCATCCATCAAACCTAATTTATTTGCTGTAGCAAACTTTTCACTGCAAGCGATTGCATGATACTCAGGCTGATTTAGCAAAAGACGCAGTGTTTCTTCTGACCCCAAGATAATTAGTTGGATTTGTTCGACTGACATTGCCATGATTCTTACTCCTTAACTGATTAAAGTCATTCACTCAAAACCCTTCGGCTACGCTCAGGGCAACGCCTCAAAGCGAAGCATTATTAGCTGAAAAGAGTTTTCAAGTAATAATTTTCATCAATTTTGTTCTCACAGACAACCATTGACTTAGCTGCTTGTTCGGCTAGTGATCGATTCCAGCCTTTGAACTCCGATTTAGCGACTAATTCAAGTTCTGGCATAACGATCGCTTCTAAATGAAATACATTTTCTGGTGAATCGTCGTAGTAGCATGAGCTTTCTATCGTAAATTTCCAATTTGACCAGTAAAATGTAGTTTTCATTGCTTTAATCGCGGTACAATTCAACTTCAACAATGGAGATATTCTGATTTGCATAATGAAGTTTCTCCTCAGTTAAGCGTAATTCAGCATCCGATCGAGTATCGAAGAATTCGGCTGCTTCAAACTCTTCAGACCATTTTCCTTTCATTCCGAGTAACCAGTAAACGCAGCCATATTCAGTAGCATCGCCAACCCAATAACTCGCCTTAAGAATCGCAAACTTGATTTCAGAATTAGGCTTAGACATAATTTAAGACCGGGAGCGACCCGGCAATCACGCTATTCACTACACAGTTGATAGGCAAATATCAAGCACAGGATGAAATTGCTTTCCAATCCGTAGCCTTCCCAACGACTATTTCTTACTCCAACAATGTGACGACATCGCTTAAGCCAATCAACACCGCCTCGTTTGGTAATTTCTTCAAACAGTCGCGGATGTTGCTGTAATTTGCACACAATGATTTCCGTCATAATCTCGATCGATTCCTGCATATCAGGGCTTTTGTACTCTTGATAGGCAGATTCAGCATCACGGAAATTCACGCCTCTGAATGTTACAGGGTAATGATTTTTGATTTTGTTCTTTCGGAAAGCTAACTCTGTGGGATTGGTCAAGGCTGCACCAATCCCAATATCAGAGCCAGACCAAATATTAATGCCTTCCATCTTATCAGCTCCAATTAAATAGACTGAGCGATTTTATAGGCTTGTTGATAGAGTGGATCATTACTCTTTGGTTCCTCACCTTCTTTTTGATCGCTGACGGCTAAAACTACCTTGATTTTCTGAGTTTCAATCTCTGAAGGTAGTTCGTTATGGTGATAGTAATAGTTGGCAGAAGTCTGGAAAAAGTTAGGGAGGTCGGCTTCATATTTCAGAAACCGAACCAATTCTTTTAAGTTCATAGCATTGAGAAAAGCAACACCACCTTAAAGCGAAGCATTACTGTGATTTTTTACGATTGCCTTCAAATTCTTCGATTTGAATGCCGATCGGATAGGACTCTTCATCGTATTCACGCCCGATATGGGTCAACTTCGGTTTGTCCAGTTTCACTCCCTTGAACACCAGTAAACAAAGGACTGGTCAAAGCTGTTACGAGGGTCAAAGCTGTTGTGACGGTCAGAACGATGTGTTGTCTTTTTATGGAAATACCCAAAATGGTTTACTGGAACTGGAATAACTTATTTGAGCAAGCTGTTGATTTAAAGCCACAAATCGCCTACTTCAATCAGAGGAAGCTCGGCTTCAAGTTTCTGTCTCAGAGAACGGACATGATAGCGTCTGTGAACAGAAGCGCTGGAACAAACTACCAGATTTTCTGGCGAGTTGTTAGATTTGTCCTCGTCCAGGTGATGAACAACTTCGCCGGGTCTGAGCTTGCGATCGAGAGTTTGTTCTGCCACCATCCGATGCAGATACACTGTTTTATAGGTCATAGGTTTTGCGATTGAAGTAAATGGGAAATACTGCTACGGCGTTTTCTAAGTCCAGAGGCTCAACTTCGGTTTGTTGACGGATTGCTTCAAGCCAAACAACATCAAGAGCAAATATTGCAG
The DNA here is from genome assembly GCF_036700565.1 of Microcoleus pseudofavosus SVA1_A4. Classification (NCBI taxonomy): domain Bacteria; kingdom Bacillati; phylum Cyanobacteriota; class Cyanophyceae; order Oscillatoriales; family Microcoleaceae; genus Microcoleus; species Microcoleus pseudofavosus. The sequence continues at coordinate 34,870 of NZ_JAUBPE010000054.1, read as the reverse complement.
CAATCCTGAGTATCAGCCAGTCATACTCAGGCGATCGCACATCAACTCGGTTGTTTTCGATTTTTGCCAGCAGGCAGCGGTCGATCGTCTGAAAACTGTCTGACGGCACAATCAGCAATTTACACAAATCTTGCTGGCTAAATCCATGTTCTTGCCGAGCATTTTTGACTGTTTTGCCCAGAGTTATTTTGCATTCGTACATGGTAAGAATTCTGGGAGCGACCCAGATATGCGCTCTTAAAATGTTATATAACCAAATTGTTGATTTGCTAGCTGGACAATCTTCTGAATTAGTTCATCTCTTTTTGCCTCAAATTCTGCATGAGGCAGTTTGATATACCGATAAACTGTTGAGTTTGACCATCGGCTTTCAGAGTCATATCCTTCATCGCCACTAATCACTACAATTTCAATTGACGTAGTTTTTGGCCATCTGGTAATTTGGAGATGATACTCGCTCCAATCATCATAGCTATTAAGCTGACGACTTTCTTTTGTGTATTTTATTAGTTTGCCATCTTTGCTTTCCCAAGTACCATGTTTTATCTCGAACTCTGCCATTATTTAATCCTCTATCTCAAACCCTCACAAGCGAAGCATTAGAAACATTGCGAGAAACATTACTAAAAACATTGGCAAAAACATTACTGGAAACATTACTAAAAACATAGTAAAAAAGGCTTTAAACAACTAAAATAATTGCTCACTAAACAAAGAAAACGTTAAACTGGAAAAGATTCATTATTGAGTAGAGAGAGTATGGGCGAAGCTAAACGTAGAAGAGAGGCGGGATTAGGATTCGAGCCCAATCAAAAGCTAATAACTGGTTGCTACATAGCTCCCGCAATGATAAGCGATCGACACACAGTTTACTTAGGAATCAGAAGAAAAAATCCAGAATTAGTAAGCAGCAAACCGTTGTCTGTTCGTACAAATATAACAGATGCTTGGAAAGTTCTGACAGGCTGTAAAGAAATCTTGAAAGATTGCTCTTTTTCTATGAACCAATCAGATGAAGAAGTTTTTAAGTTATTCAAGGAAATGCTTCTGTCTACTTATGGAAACCAGAGTAAGGAAGGCGATCGATATCAAGTATCTGGCAACATAGATGCTTTCAATTCCTGGATGAACGAAGGCAACTACCGAGACAAAAATAATCCACCGCCGGGGGTGAAAATTACCCATTTAACATCGGTGGTCAGGAAACGTTACAGAGTTTTCACCAGCCCGATAAGAGAAGAATCACCCAAATTCTATGGAAATCCCGAAGATAACTCGGTATTTCATGTAGGTGAAAGTTTTGACCGCCCCATTGCCGGAACCAAAAATGAACTGTTTATCTGGCAAACTTATGTAATTGCAGGATTCTTCGCTGATTACCTGAATCTTCATGATAAAGATTCCCTGAGCGCTGAGGAAGCCCAGAGGCTAACTCACGAAGTACAAGATTTCATGAATCAGGAGCGATCGCCAGGAGTTACCATAGGACGTTCTTGAAACTACCTTCATCAGTTGCGGGGTTTTTCTGTATCCGTTAACAAAGTGCCGATACGCTACGCCCCGTAAGCTACGGGCAACTTAACGAGAGCCAAAATTAGTCTTGTTGATACAGTGTCTCAAAAAGTTGCCTAAACTCTGTCAGACACCCGTCAGGCTTTCGACAGTAGAACGGCCGGCCCGGTATCTCTACGATGGCAGGAATAAATTGATAGGCGGGGGTACTTGATAAGCGCGGTGGCTGTAAATGCCGTCTTTGTAGCCGTTAATTTGCAACTTCAGAAGTTGTCCGATTGATGTTGGAAAACGACTACTAATCGGATTAATATTGACGTTAATAATCGGATTACTACTGATGTTAAGCCATGCCAGTTTCAAGTTAGACAATTGACGGAGCTGATTTTCGGGGATAAGGGTGAGCTGATTATTACTGAGGTCAAGCCCTATCAGATTGGAGAGTTGCCCGATCGCTTGTGAAATGGAGGTAATCTGATTGTAACTGAGCCAAAGCTCTCTGAGACTGGAGAGTTGCCAGATCGCTTCTGGGATAGAGGTAATCTGATTATTATTGAGGTTAAGCCATTCCAGGTTAGACATCAGCCCGAAACTCTCTGGGATGGAAATGATCTGGTTGTTACTTAGGTCAAGCCATTCTAAGTTGGACATCAACTCGAAACCCTCTGGGATGGAGGTAATCTGGTTATTACTTAGGTCAAGCCATTCTAGGTTGGACATCAACCCGAAAGCCTTTGGCATGGACGTAATCTGGTTCTTGCTGAGGTTAAGCCGTGTTAGATGAGTACACTTGGCAATCTCTGCTGGCAATTTTTCCAGCTCTAGTCCCGACAAATCCAGCTTTATCAATTTTTGCTCGACGACCCGCTCAATTCGCCGCACTGCTTCATCTCTGGTCATGTCCCTGTCTCTGAGTAGTATTCATTTATTGTGACAACGATTTAGTCGTTGGAAAATATAGTTTTCCTCACCTAGCCGTACCACTTCTAAACTCTAGGTCACGATATGTGACTATCCTAATAAAGCCGTCGCGCTTTAAAAATCAGGGTCAGAAAATGCCTCTACCCTCTTTACCGTCGTCTTTATCGTCGCCTTTGTCGTCATTTTTATCGTTGTCTTTGTCGTCATCTTTATCATCCAAAGTGCCGTCCGAATTTATTGGAATTGGGGGCGGAAGTGATACGGGTACGACCAAGCAGCTATGACAAGTTAAGAATATGATCGTGAATGCTGTTATTTTGATAAGAGTAAACAGGTTGAGGTATGTGGCCATGTTTTGAGGAACGATAGGGGTATTAATATTTTCTCAGAACCCTAGACTATCCTAATCGAGTTGCAACGGTTACAAACCTTAAGCTGGGAAATGTGCCGCTGACTGTCGCTCCGCTACCAGTCTCGTTTGTTTACTTCCCTGCTCTTAACTTGCGGATAAACTAACGCTCATTTTCTTGAATAACGCCTCGCTATCCTGTCAGGAGTTGGCATAACTTCCGGTGTTGCGTCGCTCTGCTCGTCTGTAGTGTTCATAACTTCCGGTGTTGCGTCGCTCTGCTCGTCTGTAGTGTTCATAACTTCCGGTGTTGCCTCGCTCTGCTCGTCTGTGGTGTTCATAACTTCCGGTGTTGCCTCGCTCTGCTCGTCTGTGGTGTTCAGAATTTCGACATTAATTGTAGGCTCATGGTCAGATTCTACTAGAGGCTCTAGCGCTGTGGGTGCAGTTGATCTCCGCGCAAGGGGTTCAGTTAGCGCAGAGACTGGTTCAAGAATGTTGAGTACGTCTGTTTCAGGTGGGGTATCAATCGTAGGCTCAACCTCTTGCTCTATAGAGACTTCTGGCTCTGTATGTGTGGCTGGTTCGGGTGTGGCTGCTTCGGGTGTGGCTGCTTCAATGGGTGCGGTCGGCTCAAAAATGTTAATTGCTTGTGAAGTGAAGTTGAGTTCGATTGCTGCTTTGAAGATTGCGATTTGGGTTGGATCAACATTATTGAGCATCGCAAGCGCCGTCTCCATTTGTTCCAGCACCGATTCGCAAGCTTGCTCAACCAAGAGTAAATGCTGATGGTAGTCTTGAAGCTTGCTGAGTTTGGTTTCGAGTGCGGCGATTTGAGCTTGAGTTTCGGAGATATTGGCATTGACTTGAGCGAATTTGGTGGCTAAGAATTTCATTGGTTTTGCGTCCTATTTATATGTTTAGTGAAGACTTCTTCCGCAGTATTTGAGTCAAAGTGTCAATGCTGAAACCGTTAAGTTTTGTATCCCAGCTCTAGCATATCTTTGAATTTCATATTAAAATTTAACTATAATACTAATACGCCAATGCCTAAATCGATTGTCACGTAATACTTTGAATTTAATCATGACACCCAATAACAAGCGTATGCCCATTTGGGGGGAGCCAGAGAAGTCTCTCTTAGAAATGATACTAGCCCACGAACTGAAAAAAGGATGGAAGCTGACAGATCAATACTTTGCCCCCATCAATATTTCGCACAAGGGGTGACAATGCTTGAATTTGAATCATTCTCGCTCTCCCCTGAAAAGCCTGAAGATTACTAAGAAGAAAGTGAGTTCAAGAAACATTTTGACTGCAAAATAATATTCACATCGTATTTTTGTATCGCCAACAAATAACTTAATCCAGAAAAAAACTCTTTTTGAAGGAGGGCATAATTGTTTTTCCCCGCCTATCTTAACTTGTCACAAATCAACCGTTTATGGAAATGGTTGGCTCAAACCCTTGACAACCGTTTATGGAAATGGTTGGCTCAAACCCTTGACAACCGTTTATGGAAATGGTTGGATAGAGATATCAACCATTTATGGAAATGGCAATGACTAACAAGGCACGGAATAGATCGGGCAAATTTGCTCCCAAATCTGAAACACCTCGGAAAGTCCGATCTGTCAATCTTACAGATGAAACATGGAATAGTTTGGCTGCTGTAGCTGAAAAAACGGGAAAAAGTCGAAATGATTTTTTAGAATCGCTGCTACAAGGTAATAACCCATTTATAGAAACGGTACTAATTCCAAATCAGCCGCTTATGGAATTGGTATTATTGGAGACAGAAACTGACGGTGGGAATATAACGCAACCACTAAATAGCGACGTTTTTCCGCTTATAGAAACGGCTGAACTTAAATTGGAAGGACTTAAGCAAGAATTGGCAGCCGCTAGGACTGATTACATTAAACTCTTAGAAAGTAGTCTCCACATCACCAGTAAACTCCGACAAGAAGTGGAAGAGTTGCAACTAGAGCTTGAAACGCAGACAAAAAACTGTGCTGAATAGGAGGAAGAGTTGAAGGATAAGGAGTTAGTCTGTGGTCAACTCCAGTCACAACTTGCAACCGGGCACGCGGGTCGGGAGGAAATCGAGACTCACTTGTCTCCTCTACATCAAAATTCTGTTCCGGCCACTGCACTTTCTACGAACCTAACCCCTGACGCGCCAACCATTCTCCGCAAGCTCCGAGCCAAGCGCAAAAAGTCCAAGGTGGATTTAGCGGATATTGAAGCGATTTTGGAACTACTCGAAAGCTGAGATGACAAAACTTTACCAGCTCCCCTTGAGAAGATGGCTGCAATACTGCGCTCGTAAGTTTAAGGAAGATTGATGCGCGAGTGCTAAGCACTTGCCATGCTCAACAAGTCACGGCTTCCCCAAACCTTTAGCTTACAACGTTTTGAACCTAACAATTAGGCCAGATTTTACCGATCGATACTTCCTCAAGTTGGCTTTTCATCTCATTTCAGAGTGCTGTCTGAGGAGAAAGTTGCAGGAAAGCAGCCAGCATTTAACTACTTTCCCATTTGCAAAAAATTACACAGTTCCTAATTCAATGCGTTCCAAATAGTCCGATAAGTTATCAAATGGCTGAAGGTCGGCAACGGAAATTTCTACAGTATCACCGTGGATGTTGGCAGCCGGGAGAAAGCCCAAAAGTTTGACTTTATCCAATGGGTCAGGTAATTGGACAAAGATATAGGCAATGCGATCGTCTTGGACTTGGACAGAAATAGCGCTTTCTTCTTCACAAATTCGACAGCATTGAATCTTTCCGATTCCGGGCAACATCAAGTCAGCAAGGTCCAAAACTGCTTCAATTGCCAGAGTCCAGTCATCATGCTTATCTAGAATGGTTTCAAATTCCATCCATCCTAAAAAATGATTCACTGCCCACACTGTCATTGTATTGTAGAAAAGTTTTAGACCATTTTCTAGGTTCGCTTGTTCTGAGGCATAAGCTAAAGCTAAGTTGTAGACTTTGGCATCGATCGGAAATTCCATCAAATTATCTTTCATTTGTGTGATTGAGAAATCACACTCTCAAAGCGAAGCATTATTCAATCACTAAATCTTCAAAGGACGATTTGATTAGTTTTGATAAATCCTGTTCAAACCAAGGGAGCAAACTGTGATAAATGCCTTGGCTCAACAATCTTGATTCAATATTATCAGGAAACTTATTTCTAGGTACTTCCTTCTGATAAGCTACGCAAATATCATAATACGTTTGGCAGTAATAAACAAAGTTCAAGATTGTTTCTCTTCTTAGCTTTTCGGCTGATAGAATTTGTACTAAGTAGTTCATTGTATCACTCAAGGTTTTTCTGTTGCCTTTAGCCCATTCCCAATCTTGAACTTGAGAAAACCTAATATAGCTATAGCCTCCGCCGAAATACCATTTCCTTTTGCCATACAATGTGTTTATGTAAGCAAGAAGTTTTTGACAACCCAATCGCAAAGTATCTATTTTGCTGTCAGGGTATAACTGTCCACGTCCAATAAGATACCATCCTAAATCATCAGTCACTAAAGTATCGTTTAACATTGAAGCAACGCAGGTTTTTCCAGCCCTTTTTACTGCTGGGTCGATCGATTTATCTCTCAAGAACTGCACCATCAAATCAAAACCAAGCTCACCATATTTACAGGCTTCACACAAACCACCAATTTGGGATAATCGGTGATTTGATGCTAAACGGCTCCTGACACCGAATAGACCTCCGAGCACGGCAGCGCCTTCGGGAGCCAAGACTTTATTGCCGAGTACCGCATCATACTCTCTAGGACTTTGTTGTTCTAACATTATTTTTACCTGAATTCTGAGCATTAATCTGACGCAATCAATTTTTCTAAACTTTCTTCAAACCAAGGAAGCAAACTATGATAAATGCTTTGTCGAGTCAATCTGGATTTAATCTTTTTGACGAATTTGGCTCCATACATTTCCTTCTGATAAGCCAAGCAAATATCGTAATAACTTTGAGAGTAGTAAACAAATTGCAAGATTCGTACTCTTCTTAGCTTTTCGGCTGTGAGTATCTGAACCAAGTAATCGATCGAATCATTTAATGTTTTTCTGTTACCTTTAGCCCATTCCCGATCGTGAACCTGAGAAAAGGTAATATAACTGTACCCTCCAGAAAGATACCATTTTGTATTCGGATAGACAGTATATATGTAAGCAAGAAGTTTCTCGAAAGCTAAATGCAAAGTATCTGTTTTAGTTGGAAAATCTAAGTTTCCATGTGAAACCAAATACCAACCTAAGTAATCGGTTGTTACAGTATTATTTAACATTTTCGCAACTGTATCTTTTCCAGCGCTCTTTACTGTTGAATCGATCGAATTCCAGTTATCTCTCAAAAATTGAACTATTAAATCAAAACCAAGCTCACCATATTTACAAGCTTCAGACATGGCACCAATTTGGGATAAAAGATGACTTGATGCTAAACGGCTCCTGACACCGAATAAACCTCCGAGCACCGCAGCGCCTTCGGGAACTAAGACTTGACTGCCGAGTACCGCGTCATATTCTGTGGGGTATGTGGCATCTACCATTGCTATTACCTGATTAAATGTGATGTGGGGCGCAACTCCCACGTAAATGCGCTAAAATTGATGCTAGTGACTATGGATGCGCTACCCTTCGACTCCGCTCAGTGCAAGGCGCCCGCAAGCTACGATACTAAGCGTCATAGTTTGTAAGAAGTTGAGGAATTATGGATTTAACTTGGGTGGCACTTATCAAGAAAAACTTTTCATTCGCGTCAATCCCAAGAATCACAAGTAAACCTCGCAATTCTTGTCCGTTTTTAGTGACAAAGTTTACTTCACCCTCGGCACCAGCGTTACTTAAAATCACCAAACTATTGTCAAGGAACTGATGTCTTGTAATTACTAAGAAGGCTTTCTCTTTCACTTCTATGTTTAAACCCAGAAGTCCTTGAATATTAGGTAAAAGTTGGTTTTTGGAGAATCGAATGTCTAAACCTTGTTCTGAAACTAAAATGTAATAGAGCATAGGTGTGTCGATCGTATATTTTACTCTGGGTCTACCGTTGATGGTTTCCGTCGGGACTGACTTGATTTCAATTCCACCATTCTGCAAAGCCAAAATGATTTGATTAACGTATTCTCCTGACAAATCTCCCAATTGAGTTCCTATGTCTTCTGGGTAAAGTGGCTCTGAAGTTTTAAGCAGATTGTAGACACTTCGAGCAGTGTACAAACCTGACCACGGTAATTCGTCTCCTCCAGCAATTACCCTGGCATATTGAATTATTCTTTGGTAAAGATTCTTATCCATTTTTTTTGTGTTATTCCTTTGATAGGTGCTAATAAAGTTGCCATCATGCCCCAGAATGAGGGGCATGATTTTGTTATAGCTAACGTAAATTTGCTTGATACAGTTTGGTTTCTCGTTTCACAAGCTCTACCTGCTGCTGAGTCAACAGACAGAAATCTTCAATTTGTGGATCGATCGCCACAACGAGAACTTGTCCCTGAAGGATGACGCGCTTTGGAGTAAGCATAGTTGGCTGATGAGCCTTCCGCAAGAAGTCATCGTCAACCAAGACAGCGAGTGAGGGGTCAGAATAACAGCCATAGACCGCCTCAAAGAACGCTTCTTCCCCTGGAATTCCTACAAGCTTTTGAATTTCGGGGATTTGTGGCAGTTCGGTTGCTGCTACTTCTTCAATTCCTGTTGAGTTAATTAAAACGTAAAATCGTGTCATGCTGGCTCCAGTTAACGGTGGCAATTACAGAAAACCAATCAATATCTCACAGCGAAGCACTAAAATCGTGTTCTGGCTTGGGTGGTTTTTGGTGCAATCTGAGTTCTTTTTTCACCATTTTTACTTGTTCAAGATTTAGCAAGCACAAATCTAAGAGTGAGTTGTTAGTTCCAAGAATAACTACCTGACCAAAAATCACGTCTCCCTTTTTAGTTACACAAGTCGGTTTCAGCGCTTTCGGTTCCACGTCATCATCACAAATTATGACAATCTTGGGGTCAGAGAAGTTAGAAGAATCTAGCACTTCAAAAGTGGCTGGCTCTCCTTCGATGCCAACCAAATCTTGAATTTCTTCTGGTGTCAACATTTCGGGAGTGGTGTAGACATCTATCTCTTGTTCGTTCGTAACCAAAATGTAGTAAGGCATGAGAGAAAACTGGGAGCGACCCAGTTATTACGCTACTAGAAAACTGAACCATATTCGATCGCAATACAGAGTTCTCTAGCTGATTCGAGATATTTAGGCGCTACATAAACCCTGAAAGCGCCATCTCAATCCACATAGAACTCTATTTGGTGCGGAATATGAGCTGTTTTGAGTGCGGTTTAGATCGTCTCATGCTGATGGACATAGAAGTCACTGAGGGTGACAAATCCATCAGCATTTTTATCGGGCAAGTTATCAGGTTCCATAGGTTTTGTAATTTGGTAATTATGAAATCGGCACTTCACAGCGAAGCATCAACGGGTTCAGCTTCAGCCCCCCAGCAATCCCAGTTGGGGCGAGGTGTACGGGAAAAGAGTTCAATTCTGGAAGGTTTATCGAGTTTGCCCAATTCCTCACAATTCTCTAGTTTTTCTGCCAGTTGATTTGCGATCGTCCAAAACTCTTCCGGCTTCTGAGAATGCTTACCTCTCCGCGCTCGAATGATGTTGGGGATGTTGGTCAGACCGTGGGTACTGAAACTCCCTGGTTCTCCTTTGGTAGCTACCAGGAAGTGTTCAGTGCAGTTACGCCCGTAGTGACCCATTCCGATGTGGGGTCTGCCATCCTTGGTGACTTTCTCCCAGGTGAAAGTCGATCGATGAGTAAATCCCCAGCGATCGAGACACCGGAACCCTAACGCTTGATGGTTGTTTGTTACCCACAGCAGCAGATAAGAGTCATCGCTGGCGATCGCACTAATCGGCATATTGAGAATTTCGTCATCGGTCATCGCCGGGTAAGGACAGCGCCCCCGGTGACTAGCATCAGTTTCCCTAAGTGTGAACTGCCACGGAGCATCTATTACGATAAGCCGATATTCCTTCAACGGTATTGGGGGCAGATTTGGAACTAGATTGAGGGCGATTGATAGTTTTAGTTGTCCTACCGCATCATTAGCTTTGTAAGTAGTCTTCATGCTAATTTCGTATCCGCTCAATAATCTGGGGTAAATCGCTCAACGATGCACATCAAATGACGCAAAATCGTTCCTGAGTGGGTAGTCCGCCCCGAATTATTGAGCGCATACCTTTATATGTATGGCTAGTGTTCACAAATCATTTAGGATTGCTATATTACGGAGTTGGCTCACGTTTTTTGAGGTAAAACTCAATTATAATTTAAGAGCGATCGGCACCCCATTTGTTTTTAGAAGATGTCTAATAGCGGTAATCAATTTTTTCGTTTGTATTGATTAATAAAAGACTTTAGCTGTTTCTCTTGAAACTTTTTAGCAAATTCGCACAACTGCTCGGCAAAGGGAATAAAATTTGCGTCCAACGCTTTTAAAATCTCCGCTTGTCTGATAATTTCTTTCAAATTACCTTTCATAATTAAATCATCCAAAATCTCAATTTTTTGTAGGGGTGGAGGTACTATATCCCCAACCGGTGATAGCGCGAAATCTCGTTCAATATTTTTAACCGAGAGCACTTCAACTAACTGTTCATACACCCAAGTTAACCTTAAATGCTTCTGCAACAATCCAAATAAATGAGAAGCTTCTAGAGGTTTGGGAAGAAAAGCGTCAGCCCCAGCATCTAAACTACTGTACTGGTCAGTTTCAAACACTGAAGCGGAGGAGACAATTACTATCAGATTTTTTAATTCTGCCAATTCGCGCAGATGCCGCACCAACTTAAAACCATCCATTTTTGGCATTACCAAGTCAGTAATAATCGCATCAGGAATTAACGAGCAAGCTTTCTCTAACCCCTCAATTCCATTGGCAGCTTCAAAAACTTCAAAACCCATAGGTGAAAGCAAATTAACAATCACAGAGCGATTTTCCCACCTATCATCAACCACCAGAATTTTTCGCTTGCTGCCTTGATAGCCAATAATGGTTCCTTTTGATTCAACGACAAGTGCAGTCTTCGATTCGACGGTGCAAGGCAAATCTAAATCAAACCAGAATTGACTCCCTGCCTGCGGCTTGCTGGTGACTTTGATGCTGCTGCCCATAATTTGGACGATTTTCGCACTAATTGCCAATCCCAATCCCGTTCCTTCTGCCATGCGCCCCGTGTCGCCTACTTGCTCGAAGGGTTGAAATATCTTTTGAATTTGTTCGGCACTCATTCCCACGCCTGTATCTTCAATTTGAAATCGGATTTTGTCGATCGCACTTAGTCCGGTCGATTCAGATTGAAGCGCGACCGACTCGACTACCCCAACTTTAAACGTTACGCTGCCAGCGTCGGTAAACTTAATTGCGTTGCCCAAAAGGTTAATCAAAACTTGCCGCAGTCGTTTTTCATCTACCTGAATGCTTCCGGGCAGGGAAGAAGAAAATTGGCAGATAAAAGAAATGCCTTTTTGAGAAGCTTTTAGACGAAAAATTTCGCTAACTCCTTTTATAAACAAGATAAAATTTAACTCAGTTAGATGCAGTTCCATTTTGCGAGCTTCGATTTTAGATAGATCTAAAATATCGTTAATTATAGTCAGCAAGTGAGATCCACATTGGTAAACAATGTTAATGCCATTGAGTTCTGTCTCTTGAAGGGTTTTTGAGCGCATCAAGATTTGAGCATACCCCAAAATGCCGTTCAGAGGCGTGCGTAACTCGTGACTCATGTTGGCTAGAAATTCGCTTTTGGCTTTGTTGGCGACTTCGGCAGCTTTTTTAGCCATTCGCAATTCTTCTTCTGCCTGTTTGCGTTTTGTGATGTCTTCAATCGTTCCTTCGTAGTAAAGCAGATTGCCATTGGAGTCGCAGATAGCTTGAGCGTTTTCTGAAATCCAAATTATATTTCTATCTTTACAATAAACTTGAGATTCAAATTCTGACACGCTCCCATATTGTTTAATGTGTTGTATAAATTTATCACGATTTTTAGGATCGACATAAAGCTGTTGCTTTATATTAGTAATATTTGAGATCATTTCTTGGGAAGATTGGTATCCATATATCCGTGCTAAAGCTGGATTAACGCTAATATACTGACCGTAAAGTGTAGTCTGGAATATCCCATGAATAGCATTTTCAAAAATACTGCGATATTTTTCTTCAGCTTGACGTAATTCTCGCTCAAACTGCTGACGTTTCTTTAAATTACCGAAAAAAGAGGCGAATACGTAAATAACGGTTATTAAAACAAAAATGGCGAATGCCTGAACGTAATATTTTTTTCTTAAAAATCCGTCGATGCGCGATCGCACTAATTCATCTAATGCAGGAAATATAGCTTCATACAGTCCCAATTGTGCGCCGAGTGCTTCGTCTCCTACTGCCAAATATTTATTTGCTGGCATCTCAATACTTTTCGCACTAATCAGAGATTCGTAGATGACCTTTGAAAACTCCTTCGTTGTATTAATACTTTTTTGGGCAATAGTTTTTAGTTTAGAAGAAGGATTTTGCATGGCACTCAAAGAAATTTGGCTAGCTTGCTTAACCGAACTATTTCTTGATTGAATTGAGCTATATAAAGCAATTAACTTCTCTTTTTCGTCAGCATTAATATTTTGATTCATTATTACATTATTTCCTAAATCTATGATTTGGCTGGTATTTTCAATCATCTTAGGAAGATGTTCGATAGAAATATTTATTAAATGATAACTATTGAGAGCCGGATCTAGGATTAGGTTACTATCATCTCCTACCTGAGCGATTAGAGAAAGAATATTACTAATAATTGCTGTTACCTCTTCTGAATTAAGATTTGAGATTTTGGGCTTTAGCGATCGCCATTTTTCATTCAAAGCAATTTTTAATTTTTGCCATTGTTCAGTTACGATGATTTTTTTGCCGAGTTCTATTTCGGCTGTATTCAGCCTTTGCAAATCATTATCTATCTTCGACTGCTGTAAAATTATCCGTTCTTTTAATGCTAACGAATTATTGTCAATTAAAGACTGATTGATCTGACTGCGATATTCCACGACATCTTCTAAAAGCCCTTTCAATATATAGTTATATTCAATCCCTGCTCTTTCTTTTTGGGCAAAATCTATCCCTACATGAATTTCTGAAATAAGTTGATAAACTACCAGCGAAAATGATAGAATAAAAAGAGCAAGCAGAATAAGTAAACTAACTAATTCTCTTTTTAGTGATTGATTGAGATAGGTTTTCATAATTTTAGGGGATTCGGTAAAAGTATTTTTGGTTAGCAATATTGTCAGGTAGCAAGTCAGTTAAAAGTGGTTTTTTCAATCATAGGAGGCGATCGCCATCATTTCCCCCTCTTATATTGGCTAATCAATGACCTTAACTGTTTTTCTTGAAACCCTTTAGCTAATTCACACACCCGCTCGGCAAAAGGAATAAACTTCTCATCCAATTTTTTTAAATTCTCAGCTTGTTCGATAATTGCTTTCAAGTTGCCTTTCATTACTAGATCGTGCAAAATTTCAATATTTTCCGCTGGAGGAGGCAATAGTGAATCTGCCCGGGCAACCTGACTATTTTGTTCGCCCTTTTGAGAGACAGCAGGCGACAAATTTGCCAACTCTTCATACACCCAAGTTAACCCTAAATGCTGCTGCAACAATTCAAACAGCTCAGAGGCTTGCACTGGTTTGGGAAGAAAAGCGTCAGCGCCAGCAGCCAAACTTTTATATTGGTCAGTTTCAAATACGCTAGCAGAGGAAACGATCGCCACCATATTTTTTAATTCTGGCAATTCGCGCCGCTGTCGCATCAACTCAAATCCATCCATTACTGGCATTACCAAATCGGTGATAATCGCATCGGGAATTAACGAACGAGCTTTCTCTAACCCCTCAAGTCCATTGGCAGCTTCAAAAACTTCAAAACCCATAGGTGAGAGCAAATTAACAATCACAGAGCGATTTTCCCACCTGTCATCAACCACCAGAATTTTCCGCTTGCTGCCTTGATAGCCCACAATTGTTCCTTTTGATTTAACGACAAGTGCAGTCTTCCATTCGGCGCTAGAAGGCAAATCCAAATCAAACCAGAATTGACTCCCTGCCTGCGGCTTGCTGGTGACTTTAATGCTACTGCCCATAATTTGGACAATTTTGAAGCTAATTGCCAATCCCAATCCCGTTCCTTCTGCCATGCGCCCCGTGTCGCCTACTTGCTCGAAGGGTTGAAATATCTTTTGAATTTGTTCAGCACTCATTCCCACGCCTGTATCTTCAATTTGAAACCGAATTTTGTCGATCGCACTTAGTCCGGTCGATTCAGATTGAAGCGCTACTGACTCGACTACCCCGACTTTAAACGTTACGCTGCCAGCATCCGTAAACTTAATTGCGTTGCCCAAAAGGTTAATCAACACTTGCCGCAATCGTTTTTCGTCCGCCTGAATGCTGTTTGGGAGTGATGGGGAAAATTGGCAAATAAAAGAGACGCTTTTTTCTTGAGCTTTTAAGCTACAGATTTCGCTGACTGCTTGAAGAAACAAAGGAAAATGAAATTCTGTGGGATGCAGTTCCATTTTTCTAGCTTCTATTTTCGATAAGTCTAAAATATCATTAATCAGCGTTAATAAGTGAGAGCCGCATTGGTAAATGATGTTAATAGATTTGAGTTCTGTTTTTGGAAAGATGGGCGATCGCATCAAAATTTGAGCGTACCCCAAAATACCGTTGAGCGGCGTTCGCAACTCGTGGCTCATATTCGCCAAAAATTCGCTCTTGGCTTTGTTGGCTACTTCCGCAGTTTCTTTAGCTTCTTTTAATTCTGCTGTGCGTTCCTCGACGCGGATTTCTAACTCACTATTAGTTTTTTCTAAGGCGGTAAAAGACTCACGCAACTGACGAGCCATTTCGTTAAACGAATTGGCCAGCAAGCCCAGTTCTTCGATATCATTCACCTCAACTTTTTGTTCTAAATCGCCGCTCGCGATCGCTCTACTTGCATCCCTCAAACGCAGAATCGGGTTGGCTATCCAGCCAGAAGTGAAAATTCCGAGAGTGATAGCTAATCCTAACGCTAAAAGACACAGCAAAATGGTAGTGTGGGTGTTGGCATTAATTTTATCCATAAAGTCGGCTTCGGGGATGGCGACTACAATTAGCCAGTCCAAACCTCGATCGTCGCGCAGAGGAGTTACTTGAATAAATTCTCGCCTCCCGTCCCTCTCAAAATCAAGTTGTTGGCTGCTGTTAATTTGGTGCAGGTTGCCGAAGCGTTCTTGTAACTTCTTTGCTGTTAGTTTAATTAAGGAATTATTGCTTAATGAGGCTTTAATTCGCTCTGTTTCTTCACCCTTAATCACAAATACGGGATCGAGGGTTGAGGTACTCACCAGCATTTGCTCCCGATCCATGATGAATGCTTGCCCCGACTGACCGATTTTCAAGCGGCTGAGATATTTATTAAAAGGAAGGAAGAGGATGTAAGTGCCAAGTACGCCTTGAAGATTGCCAGACTTGTCGTATAAAGGCTGCGCGGCTGTGATCCCCAGTTCTTTACTTCTAAAATCAGCGTAAATTTCACTCCAAATCGGTTTGCCTGCGTTCGTAGCAGCCGTATACCAAGGCCGCGATCGCGGATTGTAGTTGGTAGTAACTCGCAGTAACTCGCCTCTATTTCCTTCTTTATTTGTCAAATAGTTATACAACTTTCCGGCAGTTAAGCTATTCATGCTCCCCACCTGAAACTCACCGTTATCTATACGTTTAGCTAGGAAAAAATCTTTGCCTGAAGCGCTGCTGTAAAAATTAAAAGAAACTGTGGTAAAGGCTTGAAGTTGATTCCATAGGTGGAGTTCCAGACTGCGAGCATTTTCTACGTCTACTTGACCTGAGTTAATAGCATTAGCATTGACTTGATTAACCAAGTGGGCAGTAGCTACATAAGCTTGAAGGCGTTCGGAGATGCGATCGCTAATTTCACTCCGTAACTCTGCGGCCACCTCGTTAACAGCTTTCTGTCCGTTGCGTAGGGAAAGCCACCCCACAAGCCCAACAGCCGCGAAGATTTGTAGGACAAAAGGGATGACCAGGACTCCACGCAGGGGAAATTTTCGGGAGCGATCGGCAGTTGGGCGCATAATAGAATTCTTAACCCAGCAAGTACCTTATTATAACTCCCAACACCCTATCGGTAACGTATCTCACACAACATTAATTCACAAGATTGAATGAAGATTTCTTACAATCTATGACTGCTTTATCGGTATTTCGACAGAGAACTCTGTCCCCTGACCGGGTACTGAAGAGCAACTCAGTTGACCCCCGTGTTTCTCCACCACAATCTGATAACTAATACTCAATCCCAACCCCGTCCCCTTCCCAGTTGGTTTTGTGGTAAAAAAAGCTTCAAATAACTTAGACAGCACCGACTCTGGTATCCCAGGGCCATTATCAGCAATTCGGATTCGGATAAAATTGTCGTTGACTAATTCTGTGCGAATTGAAATGGTAGGATTTCGTACCGCCTCCCCTGTTTTCTCCTCAAAGGCATCAATTGCATTGGCAATTAAATTCATAAAGACTTGATTAATTTGTCCGGGATAGCATTCAACTAGCGGCAATTTGCCATATTCTTTAACTATCTCAATAGCCTTACTATTGCCGCAAGCTTTCAGCCTGTACCGCAAAATTAACAGGGTACTCTCTAGCCCTTCGTGAATATTTACTGCTACCTTAGTTGACGTATCCGTTCGGGAGAAATTTCGCAAAGATACACTAATATTGCTAATTCTTTCGGCTCCTACCTTCATTGAAGTAATCATATTTGGCAGGTCTTCAATTAAGTAATCTAGCTCAATTTCCTGAGCATGATCGGAAACTTCCGGCACTGGACTAGGATAATGTTGCTGATAGACTTCTAAGTGGCTGAGCAAGTCTGTGATATATTCAGAAGCGTGGTTGAGATTGCCGAAAATAAAACTGACGGGATTGTTAATTTCGTGAGCCACGCCAGCTACTAACTGCCCCAAACTGGACATTTTTTCGGTTTGCACTAAGTGAACTTGAGCTTGTTTTAAATCCTGCAAAGTGCGGTATAATTCAGCCGTTCGCTCTTCAACCCGCCGTTCTAATTCCTGATTTTGATTTTCAATTTTCTTAGTCAAATAATTCAATTTTAAGTGCAATTTAATCCGAGCTAACACCTCTTCTTGTTGAAACGGCTTAGTTATGTAATCTACTGCTCCTAAAGACAGACCTTTAACCTTATCAACAGCCTCAGACAGAGCGCTCATAAAAATTACGGGGATGCCCGTAGTTAATGAATTGGTTTTCAGGCGACTGCAAGTTTCAAACCCATCTATCCCTGGCATCATTATATCTAACACAATCAAATCTGGGAGTGAATAGCCCACCTTTTCTATAGCGCTTTCTCCATCTTGTGCCACCCAAACTTCAAAGGACGCATTATCTAACAAATCATAAAGTATCCCTAAGTTATTTGAATTGTCATCGACGATTAAAATAATATCTTTTTTTTCAGTTTCGGCGTTCATTTCTTGTTTATCCTGTGTTAACTAATCAAGGGCATTAAGTTTTTTACTGATGAAAGTAGAGCAATAAACTCAGGCAAAAATTAGCGTTAAGCCATTAAGGATGGTAGTAAAACTGAAGGTAACAGTTTTACATTGTTTAGCAATAGTTGCGTTGCCGTTTGGCTGTCTACAGGCTTAGAGAATAGATAGCCCTGACCCCGTTCGCACCCAAGAGAACGCAATTTTTCTAACTGTTCTAACGTTTCTATTCCCTCTGCTACTACATCCATGCCGAAGTTGTGAGCAAGGGTGACAATTGTTTCCACAACTTCATCGCTTTTTCCGGCGTTAATGCGGCTAACAAAAGAGCGGTCAATCTTTAAGGTATCAATAGGAAACTCGTGCAGACGGCTTAAAGAAGAATAGCCAGTCCCAAAGTCGTCGATGCACAACTTAATACCCAGATTTTTTAGTTGCTTAAGTATTGTTGCTTCATAGGTAGATGCTTCTAAAAAGCAGCTTTCAGTAATTTCTAGTTTCAAGCAACCCCATGAAATGCCAATATCTTCGACAATTTCCTGCATCCTCTCCACTAGACTAACTTGCTTTAACTGAATTGGCGAAACATTCACATTCATTGTCAAATCAATAGCTTGGGGAAACTGCTGCTGCCACAACTGAAGTTGGCGGCAAGCCTCCTGAAAAACCCACCAGCCAAGAGAGTTGATCGCTCCAATTTCTTCAGCAATGGGGATAAATTTCGCAGGAGGCACTAATTCGCCAGAAGCGCGATACCAGCGCACCAATGCTTCAAAGCCTAAAAGATGACCTGTAGAGAGCGATAAAATTGGCTGGTAGTAAAGGCAAAATCCCTCTAATTCTATTGCTTTTCGCAGGTCATTTTCAAGCTGCAAGCGCATTCCAGCCTGAGTTTGGAGTGCTTTTGTCAACACTTCATAACGCCCTTTGCCTTGGCTTTTAGCCTGATACATTGCGACATCGGCATCTTTGAGTACATCAGTGGCGCGATCGTAACCCATCGTACTGAAGGTGATGCCAATACTAGCGCCTGTGAATATTTCATATTTATCAACAGCGAATGGTTTTCTTAAGTTTTCGAGGATGCGATCGGCAACACTTATAGCTTCGTTGGCATCTGTAATATTTTCGAGCAATATGATAAATTCATCGCCTCCTAAACGCGCAAGTTTATAGGTTTCTGATACGCAAAGTTTCAGCCTTTTGGCGACACTTTTCAGTAATTCATCTCCTATTAAGTGTCCCAAGCTGTCATTAACAACTTTAAAGCGGTCTAGGTCGATAAACAGCACTGCATATAAGTAATCAGAACTCAGGTTGGCAATCTCAATTACGCGCTTTAAGCGCTGGATAAAACAAGCTCGGTTAGGGAGATCGGTCAGAGAGTCGTGAAAAGCATCGTAGCGCAATTTGTCTTCTTTTGCTAATAACTCTAAATAAGCTCTTTGCAATTCATGTAATGCACTTTTTAGTTCAGCAGTTCGTTCCTCTACTCGGTTTTCTAACTGAGAAGTCAACTCGCTCAACAGCAAGTTTTTTTCTTCCATTGTCTTAGTCAAACAACTCATTTTTAAGTGTAGCCTCAGCCTGATTAATATTTCTTCCTGCTGAAATGGTTTAATGATGTAATCGACAGCACCTAAAGACAGACCTTTGACTTTATCAACTGTTTCCGAAAGGGCGCTCATAAAAATTACGGGTATGCCCTTTGTTGCAGGATTGGCTTTCAGCAGGCTGCAAGTTTCAAATCCATCTAGCAGCGGCATCATTATATCTAATAAAATGATGTCTGGGACTCCATATTCGACTTTTTGTAAAGCACTTTCTCCATCTCCTGCTACCCAGACTTCAAACCCAACCTGTTCTAAATAATCGGAGAGTACCGCTAAATTGTTGGGGTTGTCATCTACAACCAAAATTATGTTTTTTTGGTCAAGTTTAAGACTCATGACTTTGAACTCCTATATTGGTTAATGAACTCTTTCAGGGCTTTTTCTTGAAAGCCTTTAGATAATTCCCGTAGCTTGTTAGCAAAAGGTGCGAATTTTTCATCCATTTGTTCTATGCTTGCCGATAGCTTGATAATTCCTTGTAGATGACCTTTCATGGCTAGATCGTATAAAGCTTCAATTTCTGGTTCTGGAGGAGCTACTAGAGAAGGTGAAGGTGAAGGTGAAGGCAAAGGCGAAGAATTAACCACTGCCTTTTCTTCTTCATAAGCCCATTCTATTTGTAAATGTTTCTCTAACTTCTCTAGTAAGATTTCTACTTGTACTGGCTTGGGCATAAAATCGTCACATCCAGCTTGTAAACTTTGGCACTTGTCGGCTTCAAATACACTGGCAGATGTGACTATTATTACTACATTTTTAAATTCGTTGTTCGCGCGAATGCGACGAATCATTTCAAAACCGTCTAACACTGGCATCACTAAATCAGTGATAATTAAATCCGGTTGGGACTTGGCTTTTTCCAAACCTTCTTGACCATTTTTTGCCTCTATAATTTTAAAGCCGATTGGTGAGAGGAGATTACTAAGAACCGAGCGATTTTCCCACTTGTCGTCTACTATTAAAATTATCGGCTGCCTGCCGATAATGCCTACTATATTTCTGGGGTTCATGTTTGAGGAAAATGCAGCTAATTCTGGAAGTTTAAGCAAGTCTAAATCTACCATAAAAATGCTGCCAAGTCCTGGTTGACTTTTAACATTTATGGTACGGCCCATCATTTGGACTATTTTCTGGCTGATAGCTAGCCCTAATCCGCTACCTTCAGTGTTTCCAGAGGTTTTGTTCACCTGCTCGAAGGGCAAAAATATTTTTTCCAATTGATCGGAGCTAATGCCAATGCCTGTGTCTTCAATTTGAAAGCGAATTTTTGTCATTGTCATTGGTGTTGATAATTGGTGATTTTCCTCCTGAACCTCGTTATTTTCTATTACTTCTACTTGAAAAATCACGCTACCAGAGTCAGTAAATTTGATGGCATTGCTGATTAAATTAATTAGTAGTTGCCGTAGGCGTTTTTCGTCAGCGTGGATGGCGATGGGAAGCGCGACCCCAGGTTTGTAAATAAAAGTAATTCCCTTTTGTTCTGCTCTAATGCGGCATATTTCTACTACGCCACTCAGGAAAGAAGGAAAATCAAAATCTGTTGTCTGAAGTTCCATTTTCTGAGCTTCTATTTTGGAAATATCTAAAATGTCGTTAATTAAGGTAAGCAAGTGGGAGCCGCACTGATAAATAATGCGAAGACCGTCTTTAACTTTATCATCTGTAGAATTTGAGCGTTTCAAAATTTGGGCATAACCTAAAATGCCGTTGAGGGGAGTGCGAAGTTCGTGGCTCATGTTAGCGATAAATTCGCTTTTGGCATGGTTGGCAACATCGGCTGCTATCTTGGCTTCTCTTAATTCTACCGTCCGCTGTTCTACTCTAGTTTCTAAGTCGTTATTTGCTGTTTCTAAAGCAGTAAATGATTCTTGCAATTGCTTTGCCATTTGGTTGAAAGAGTTGGCCAATCTATCGAATTCAGCAATGTTTTTTACTTCTATTTGCGGGTTGAGTTCTCCGCTAGCTATCTGCTTGCTAGCATCGGATAGCTGTATTATTGGTCTGACAATCCAGCGGGAGGTAAATATTCCAATAAAGCTGGCTATTGCTAAAGCTAAAAGGCAGAGTAAAATGGTAGTCCTAGTATTGGCATTAATGTGTTCCATAAAATCGGATTCTGGAACAACTATGACGATCAGGAAGTCAAGACCACGATCTGAGATGGGAGTTACTTGTAAAAAATGCCTGTCTCCATTAATTTCAAAGATGTCGAGTTGTGTAGCTTTCTTGATTTGGGTTAGGTTGCTAATTTTTTTTGCTAGTAAGTGATGCATTGTAGTGCGAATTAACGGTTCGCTGCTTTCTGTGGCTTTGAGTCTTTTGATTTGGGAGCCGTCACTACTTTGTATAAATGTCTTTTCTTGTGTTGAAGAAGCAACTATTTCTCCTGATGGTTCTACAATGAAAGCTATGCCTGATTGACTAATTTTTAAACTGCGAAGAAATTTACTAATTTCGGAAACTACTAAGGATACTGCTACATATCCTATGGATTTTTCCGATTTGTCGTAGACAGGAAGTATGGCATCTGTGCTGACTTCGGGGCGGGGTGCAATCCATAAATAGAGTGGAGTCCAAGTAGCTTGCTTCGCTGTGATGCCAACCTGATAATAAACTTCTTTTTGAATCTGGTAGTTGGGATCTACTAACAATAGAGCGGTGCGATCGCCTTGACTATTTGCTGCATAATTCTCAAATCTGATAGAGCCGCCGCTAGCCTTTTTTGCTATACCAATATTCAAGGTGCCATCTAACCGACGCTCAGTGCCGATATATTCTCCCTGCACGTTACCGAAGTAAATGTAATTAACGGTTGAGAAACGCTGAATTTGTTGCCAAAAGTGGCGCTCCATGCTGCGGAAGTCTTGGGGATTTAACTGACCCAGACGGATAGCATCGGCATTGATTTGATTGATCAAATGAGGCGTTTCTAAATAGGTATTTAGGTGTTGCTGAATGCGTGCTGTGATTTCTCCGTATAACTGTCCGGCTAACTCATTAACTGCTTGTTGTCCGTTGCGGAGTGACAGCCATCCAGTTAACCCGACTGCTGCGGAAATTTGCAGAAGAAATGGCCCCACTAGTATCAGGCGAAGTGGGAATAAACGTCCTTTTTTTGAGCGGGGACGGTCGAGAGCTGGCGGTGTCATAAATTAATAGAAAAGAGCGGATGGAAACTGTAACAAAAGCTACAGTTTTTTTACCCTGGTTATGTGATTCGAGGGGTGGGGTAAACTCTGCGTTCTCTTCACCAGTCAGTTTTACTTAGTTTACTCTTTAGATTCTACTAAAAATTTGCATTTTAAATATTAGCTAGTAGAGAAATTGTTCGTTCTTGACCGATCGAGCGCATGGTAATCCCAATGCTAATTCTAAATTAAAGCGCGAACAATTCAAGTTTATCTTATGGTTAAGGTAACTCGGAGTTTTAGGCATTAATTTAGAACTGGCTTTGTGGAAAAAGTCTGGTTCACAAGTTTTAATAATAATCGGCTTCTTAAGTCCTCGCCCGCTGTTGAGAAACCGGGTTTTTACCGAATTTGAGGCAGGATGCAAGGAAGTATTGTCGCAAATACCGGGTTTCTGGGCTTCCATCCGAAGTTTTAATATCAGTATCGTCAATATCAATTGTTACACTTGAAAAGTCTGGATACGATCGCCTCAAAGACCAGGGCGAACGCATCTAAACTTTATGTTAACAGAATCTGGTATATTGGAGAAGAACTCTTGAGTACCGACAAAACATTTAATTAGAGTTTACCTGTATGAAACTCAAACCCGACTCATTTTTTTCAAGAGGTTCCTTAGCTAGATATCGCAGAAATTGCAGCAATTCATCTCCCAGAAAAGTTGTGATGTGGTGAATCATGCGACAGGCAATTGCCACATAAGCTTTTTTTTCTAACATTGCATTCACCCAAATCTCAACTGCAAAGTCAGCATTTTTGACATGGTTAGTAATTGCTTCAGCAAAAATTGTATCAACTTCTGCCTGTAATGCTGCTAATAGTTTGTGCTGTTCTTTGAGTGTCAGTTCAGAAATTAATTCGCTAGCGGTCATTCGATTTGATCCAAATATTAGTTGAGTGATGCAGTGCGAAAGTGTGTCCAGTCTCCAGAGTGGAGAACTGGACAGGCTTTTACTACTTAATTTTCGTCTGGCAACAGAAGGATTTTCTCTTGTAGAAAAAGCTTGATTTCTTTCAAGGGAAAATCAGTAAAGGGTATCTGCTGAATTACGGCAGGTTGAGTTTCTTTGGTTGGTGTATCTTCCCAACAAGTCAAGACAGCAGAATTGCTTCCTTTGGGCTTAATAAACTCATGTGCATCTCCGACATGAAGGAACCAAAGTTGAAACTCTCTCAGCCTTTGCATCTTTTGAACTTTTGGCTGATGGGAGGCGATGGCATCAATCAACCAATAGCATTGAGCATTTTCAGCCAAGTATTTGACTCCATCGGTGTAGTGAATTCCAAGCCAATGTTTGTAATATTGCTCAGTTCCACCAAAGTGTTTCAAATTCTTCGACAGTGTTTCAGCATCCATCTTTACTTTTGACATGATCTGACTCACAAACTCAAAACATCACTTCCTTACAGCGAAGCATTACACGACTATTTCAATTTTCTGAACCTTTATTTTCAAATGCTTCAGCTAATTTGTCATCGATCGCAAAGGCAATAATTGCGATGGCACCTGCTATAGCTGCTTCATTTCCAGCTTTAGAAGCTTCGAGGAAAGTAGGAATTTCATCTTTGTTAGTAAATAGTTCGTTGACTATTGATAAAGCATTTGTGTTGCCAGCAACGGCGCTTGTCCAAATCATTGACGCAAATGCCCAACTATTCATTACTTGTTTTTGACCTTCATCAGTCTCGATTGTTTCCAAGCTTGATAGGGGATGAATGAATTCTTGAGGGTTCATATTGGATTTTGGAGCTGCAATGTCTTAGTCTGATCTGATATCGGATAACGTTCAAATAAATCCCCGCAAATCTGTTGCGGGGATTCTGAAATAATTAATTTTCGTCAACTTCAAGAGGTGAAAGATGAGAGTAAGAAGTGGAATGGGTTTCAGTTCGATCGGCAATGCTGGCAGATTTAGCGCCCGATCGAATTGCCCAAGTTTTCAACTCGTCAATTTGTTGCTGAGCAATCCGCGCTAACGGTACGCACCCGGTAATTGCTATGGTCAAATCTCGCTCTGTGAATTCTCTCCCGGCACTGAACGCGGTTTGCATTGCATCATAGATAACTTGCTCAATCTCCGCACCCGACAGACAAGGTGACTGACTTGCCAGCATTCCGCAATCGAAGTCTCCCGACTTCACTCGCTCTGGACGGACACGGGTGAGGTGAACTCGAAAAATTGCCTCCCGCTCTGTGAGGTTTGGCAAATCAACCCAGAAACATTTTGTTACTCTCCTCAGTTAGAGGAGGGTGAGGTCATTTCTGCCTCACTCTCCATATCGCTATAGAGTTCAGACTATATCTTCACCTTTGGAGTAAAAATGAACTTTCATGTGGCAGGAACGACAAAGAGTTTCGAGATTTTCAAGATTGTTATTAGGTTTCTCTTTCCCTTGTCCATTTCCATCTTGTGATGAACTACTAAGTCTTCACTAGCTTCACACAAAACACATTTAAAGCCATCTCGCTCAAGTGCTGCTTGTCGATTTCCGTTGAAGTGCTTTTCTTCTCGGATAAGCCTGAGTTTGTCAAGGTTTTCAGAGTGGTTATTATAGTACCGCTCTAACTGATTTTGACAAAACCTTTCAGGATTATTCCAGTAAGATTTACTAGCAGAACGAATATGTTCCTCACGAAACTTTGGATCGGAATGGTATTTTTCAGTTCGTTCCGAAGAAAGTTTTGCTCTTAAATCAGGGTCAGATTGGTATTTAGCTCTCCGTGAAGCGTTTTTGCTTTCACGTTGTTCAGGTGTTACCTTTTCCCAGGAATAAGAGCCGTAGCACTTCAAACAGAAACCTTTGCCTTTGTGACGAATCTCTACAGTACCGCATCGTTGACAGCATTGATAGTTTCTTGACCACATATCTAAAACATCAGAAGATCATCATCACAAAGCGAAGCATCAAAGGGCTCGGCGTGTAGTCGTTGAGGGGTCAATCACGACTTCCCTGCGGGTTGTCTGCAACTTGCTGATTTTTACCTTGAAAATTGTGCTGATTAACACAGGTACAGAAGTATTCTCAGAGTTTCTCGCATATAGCCAAGTTTTTCACTGGTTCTTACGAAGCCAGGGAGACTATCGGGTTAATCTCATCAATGCGTCCTTTCCGAATCAACTCGGCGGGGAGGACTTCGGCGCGGTTCGCAGTCATGACCACAAACACTGGCGCGGTCTTTTCTTGCATCCATGTCAACAACGTTCCAAACACCCGCTGGGAAGTGCCGGAATCTCCATCCATGCCAGACGTGATGTTGGCGAAGGCCTTGTCAATTTCCCTTTGTGTTACGCCTACCTCGGTTCCAGGTAGGCTCTTTAAGTTTCCCCAAAGAGCAGAACATATCATAAATTATTAACTCCTTTTACGTTGATAGCGATCGCGTCGGTGACATTTTTCACACAAGCCATTACCCTTGTGCTTAATTGATGTTGTTTGACAAGATTGGCAACAAAGATAACCAAAAGACCATTGTTCAAGAGGTTTAATCCGAGGGTTCGGATTTTCTTCTCTTCTTGCAGATAGCTGGTAACAGTTAACACAAAGTCCATTAGCGCCGTAGCGTTTTTCATTTGTGTTGCAGTTAATGCAGCTACTGTAGTTCTTTGACCATCTATCTAAAGTCTTATGCTCTCTGGCATGGCAGGCACGGCATAAAGTTTTGAGATTTTCTAAATTGTTATTGGGATTCTTAGAACCTCTGCCATTTCCATCAATGTGATGAACTACTAGGTCGTCAGGAGTCCCGCAGCAGGTACATTTGTAGTTGTCACGTTGTAATGCTGCTTCACGATTTCCATCAAACCAAAGTTTTTCTCTCATTGTTTTGTTTAACTTTTTGCCACCTCGTCTCTCGTAAGAAGCTTGTTTGATAGCTTTCACTCTATCAAAATTCTGTAGAGAATAATGATTGTGATAGCAATTCAAACAAAGTCCTTTTCCCATGTGTTTGCGATCGGTACGTTGGCAATTTAGGCAACAGTCATGTTGGCGCGACCAGCGTTTTGGCTTAGTACAAGATTGAGAGGCATTTGAGAGAGTCATATTCGGATAAACCATAATTCATCCGATCCCAAAAGCGAAGCATTTCTTGACCTGACCTTGACCTGACCTTGAGCTTACAAAAACAGTTTGAAGTTAATAATCCCCGTGCGCTTCAGACTCCCTTGAGTCCTACGTCTTGCGACTGTTCGTTGAACCTTCCCCATGCCTCTATGTTTATGTTTGAGTTTATGTTTGAGGTTTAGGGGCTTGGCTGCTGATTGCCACATATTTTAGAATTTTCAGACCGTCACGCTTGCCATTTCTGATTACGTTGTGGTTTCTAAAACTTCGCGGTTTTCCAGCAATTCACACGGTTTAGACTGGACTAAAATTTAATCCAGCAGCAAGCAGCATGGTGCGATCGCCTCCGCTAACTTAATGACCTGTCTGATCCGGCTCTCGCTTTCGCCGACCATGCTGCCAAAGACTCGACCGACATCGAGGCGCAGCAGCGGGAGTTTCCATTCAGAAGCGATCGTCTTGGCTAGCAGCGACTTACCCGTTCCCTGAATGCCGGCGAGCAGTACCCCCTTGGGATTGGGCAAACCATACTCACGGGCTTGGTCACTGAAAGAGTGCGATCGAACTGTTACCCATTGCTTGAGAATTTCGAGTCCGCCAACAATCTCCAGACCTGATTCAAGCGGGATAAATTCTAGGATTCCCGTCTCGCGGATTGTTTGCCGTTTCTCCTCGATGACGGCAGCTAAGGCAGTATGATCTACTTTTCCTCGCTTGCCTCGCGCCAAGCACTTCGCCAGGACGCGGGATATGCGACAGCGAGTCAGCCCCTGGCAAGCTTTGACAAACTGCTGCCGCTGTTCGGCGTTGAGTTTGAGATCGGCGGGTGGAACCAACCGAGTGAGCAAGTTCGATATCTCCTCGATGCCTGGTAAGGAGATGTCCACCACCGTCGTTTCTTCGCGCAGTTCTTGCGGAATTCTGAGTTGGTCGGAGAGGATGACGAGGCAGCGACGGTCACGGGCAATTTGCCATGCCAGATTTTTCAGTTCGCGGACGATCGCTAATTGGTTCATTGCTATCTGTCCGTTGGCACCGGGGGCAATGAGCGTTCCCAAATCCTTCATCACGAAAATAGTAACCTGCTCCATTGGCGGCGCTTTACTGATGCGCTCCAGTGCTTGCATCGGATTTCCCTTGCCCGTGGCATTATCTGTCCAGCCACGTGCAAAATCCCAGAAATAAATTTGTCCCTCTACCCCTGTGACCACTTGGCACAAGATTTCTTCTGCTGGTTCTTCTTCCGGGCTCACTACCCACAGCAAAGGAAATCGTGCCAATAACATTAGCTGAATTTCTTTTTTTTGATCTATCATGGTTTATTACTGATTACCAGTTGCTAATTACTCTCTACCAGCACTGATTCGTACTTAATCCCATATCAAGTGATTTACCGAGCTAGTACGCAATCGAGCTTTTAAATCACCAAAATTGCTACAGTCTTGGGCTACCCACCCAAGATGATTAGACCTCTAACAATACCCATTCTCCCTTCTAAGCTTAGTAACAGTAACAGCAACTGTTACTGAGCTTTTTGTTTCTGTTTTGTTTCTGTTTTGTTTCTGTTACTGTTACTGAGTTGAGCCAGTTACTCATTGAGCCACAGCAACTTTTTGCTTTTTGTTTCTGGAAACAGGTTCAACAGGCTTAGCTGGATGTTCAACCGACTCAGAGTTAACAGGGTCAGAGTCAAAGCCAGAATCAGAGTCAGAGGCAGAGTCAGAGTTAACGGGTTGTAAAAGAGGGTCAACAAAGTCTGAAACTGCTTCAGGGAGTAGTTCTGGAAGTATTTCAGGAAGTAATTCAGATTGAGATTCAGATTGAGAGACGGGAGTGTTAGCCAGAGCAGCTTTCAAGATTTCAATTTCTCTGAGAGCTTCAGACAAATCAGCATGGAGTGTTTCATTTTCGAGCATGATCTGGTCACTGATGCTCAGCTCATCATCTGAATCATCTAAAATTCGATCGACTTGTAAAGCGCCACTAACTTTCTGTTGACTTTGCAGGTTAGTGATTGTTGTCGAAGCTTCTTTAAGTTGAGCTCTTAGCTGTTCTATTTGAGATTCTAGGACTTGTTTCTCACCAACTTGTGATTGCAGAGCTTGGATTTGAGAATGGAGACTGGACACTTCTCGTTCCCGTGCTTCGATTTGTCCATTAAGCTTAGATATCTCACTGAGTCGATCGCGAGAAGCGGTTTCAAATTCAGCAACTTCTATCAGACGTTTTTCAGCAACTGACAATTTTGCTAGTAGCTCATTACGTTCGGCTTGAATCAAATCTAACTGTTGACGGAATTCTTCAGAATCTGTCAACTTTTGCTTGTTGAGATTCATGTACGCTTCCCTGAGCTCATTGCGCTGGCGTTCGTACTCCGCTTGATAAAACTTCAACTCCATTTGATTTTGAGGAAAATCTTTGAGTTGGTGACGCATCAACTCATTTTCAGCAGCTAACTGTTTCATCCGATCGCCACTCACACTCGTATCTGCTTTTTGATAAGCCAAACGATAGCTAGCGATCGCCATTTGACGAGAAACTGTCAGATATTCTTCAGGAATGTCTGACTCTTCTAGCAAACCATCATCCGCAGCCTCTAAAAGTGCTGTTGCTAAATCCTTCTCTGATTTTCCCTCTTTCATCAGTGACAGATTATCTGTCCGCCATTCCTTGACCAATTTGCACACAATATCGGTACTCCCTCCGATACCGTAAATTTCTTTGAGGGCTGCGTTGACACTGCGGACTGCTACCCCTACACGGTTTTTCTGGAGTACAGCGCACGCAAAATCCACCATTTCTCGGTTGATTCCTGTGTATTGTTGAGCGCGATCGAACTCAAATCCCGTTAAATCAAGGCTTGTAAACGTTGTCGGTAATTTTGGCATAGGTTTGGGCTGCTGTGGGGTTAGGACACGGCGTACCGTGTCCTACTTGGCTATGAGCTAATCATACACTTTAAATACGATTTACGCAATACGCATACCGTATGTAAAGGACAGCCGCTAAGCCCATAGCTGGCTCAACAACTGTACCCACCAGCTCAAATAGCTTTTAAATTTAGACAACACAAAAGCTAATGAGAAATTAGCCTATTACCCTCGAAAGCCTCTATCAGAGCATCTATATCACATTGATAGACCTCCATCATCCGCTTGATCTTAGAAGGTGGAATATGGGGAACCTTGCCGGTTTCCCAGTTACTAAGGGTTGCTTCACGGATACCCAAAAGCTCCGCTACCTGCTTCTGGGTTAAGCCCAAATTTTTACGAAGATTCACGGGGGTTAAAACTCGCTGTTGTTTTTTTTCGACTATTGCCATATTATATAAATCTTACGATAAGCGCAATACGCAAGTCGCAAGACAGCTAAGTACTAGCGATCGGGCTTGATTTGAGCGTCAGCCCTGTCGCCACCACTATTTTGGCAGTCTTCTCAACAAATTCATCCAGAATCCTGAACCCAAAACCACCCAAAAAAACACAGCTTTATGTGCAGCTACAGTTTTCCTTCGTATAAAAAGCTGATTGTTGCCTGTGACAAGCTGCACCCGCAAAAAACTGTCTCCTGAAAATCAAGGACGGAGTTTTATGACTAACGGATGGTGCCGATCGAACTACCACAAGGACGGTAAACGGCGTTGGGGTAGTTTGACGAAGGGTTTGTGTTGCGAATGTGAATGCGAAACCAAAACCGGAAAACAACAAGTAGGTGACGACAAAGGCAAAATCATTCGATTGCAACAAAAAATCGTGGATTTGGAGCAAGAGCGCGATCGGCTTGACAAAGAAGTCGATCACGCTCTTTCTCCAAATTGCAAACTCTCATCAAATCACTGAAACAATCAGGAGTAACAAAATTATGAGAATAGATCGTGAATTGGTTGAAAAACATCTCCATTATTTGGGATATCAACCAGGTGAAGCTTTTTTGAGATTTTTCTATCACAGTTCGGACGATCGTAAAAAAAAGGACAAAGGTCGCAAAGAAAATGGTGTGGACTGGGAAACAATAGAAAATCATCAGACAGACGGGCGCGGGGTGTACATCGTGGTTAATGGTGCGGGCGGAGGACACACCGATCCTGACATCACACAATGTTGCGCCATTTTTTGTGAATGGGATGATATTTTGCTAGCTAAACAATTTGAAAAGTGGAGGGATATAGGTTTCGTTGAACCAACATTCACCATATTTAGTGGTGATAAGTCGATGCAGCCCTACTGGCTTTTTGATGAGCCGATCGCACCGGAACAATGGCGGGAACTGCAAGTGCTTCTGATTCAAGTCATGGAAGCAGACGAGAGCAATAAAAATCCCAGTCGTGTTTTTCGGCTAGCGGGTGCGTGGCACGTTAAGCCCGATCGCGAACCCGTTAAAACCGCTTTTGTTGAAGAGTCCGGCACTCGCTACAGCTACAGTGATTTGCGCTCACGGCTCCTCATTCTCTATCAAGAGTTCCTGGCTCGGAAACAAAGAGAGCTCGAACAACGCCAAAAGTTACTCGCTCAGCAACAACTCGAACTGCAACAGCGCCAAGATTTGCCTGCTACGATGCGCGAAGCGCCTCGCCCGTGCTACGCATCCGCATCCACGCCCACACCCGCACCTGTATCCACATCCGCCATCAGTAGTAGCAATGGTTCTGCCACGGCAACTGCGACACTAATAAGACCGGAGCAAATATCTCAACGGTATAAAGAGCTTACTGTTCCGGTGCCGATGCCAATTTCCCTACAGTGCGCTCTTGGGAAACCTAATAAGGAATTTTTGAATGGGGTAGCGACTCTCCGCAATACCTCAATGGCAACACTGGCACGGGACTTGATCGGAGTTCAATCCGAGTTCAGCCGATTGGGACAGATAACCAATGAGGATGCCTACACTCTGTTTCTTGATGCTTGTCGGCGTTGTTCCCCCGGCGGTGGCTGGGATGAACAAGAGTGGGAGCAAATTTGGAATTCCGCAGTTAAGTCGAACCCGATCGCCAGCATCTCAAAATATTTTAGTGACGGGATTGAGAGCTGCATCAAAGGTGAATACTGGCGATTCCTCAAATCTCTGCAACCTGACCATTTAGTTTCGCGAATGGAGGCAGAGGCAGAATCTGATTTGGGTAACTCTCCTAATTCTGCTACTAGCTCTGATTCATCACCTGAATTTAATATTTTAAATTCAGATGACAAAATGATGCAGGATTACCGAAAACTTGTTAGAAAATTTGGCAAACGACTTCGATTGAATAAACTCAGCAAGCGAATCGAAATTGATGGTAAACCAGTGTCTCTCGATCGAGTGCGAATTCAACTCGCTATCAAACACGGAATTCTCGTCAAATCTAGTCGCGAAGATACTCAAGATATCCTGACAGAAATAGCCGTGGAAAATCAGTATTCACCGATCGAGGAGTATCTAAACTCTTTGCCACCAGCAGCCGATACTTCGATTTTAGATAGTTTGGCCCAAAAATACTTTGGTGTTAACGATCCAATTTATGAAATGTTCGTCCGAAAAACACTCATTGGTGCTGTTAAGAGAACATTTGAACCAGGATGCAAAATCGACACAGTTCTGATTCTGCAAGGGAAACAGGGCTATAGAAAGTCCACTTTTTTTAAGATACTTGCGGGAGGCAAATACTTTGACGATTCACTAGGAACTGTGTCTGATAAAGATGAAAGACTCAAATTGCACCAAGCTTGGTTTGTTGAATGGGCGGAGCTGGAAAGTGTTTTTAGACGGCGCGATGTCAGCGCAACCAAAGCCTTTTTATCCACCGGGACAGACAAAATTCGACCGCCATATTGCCGAGATATTGAAGACTTCAACCGACCCAGCATCATTGTCGCAACCACCAACAAGCAAGAATTTCTCGCTGATGAAACAGGCAACAGGCGATTTTGGATTATCCCGGTCAAACACCGGATCGATACCAAATTGCTCAAGCAAGAACGAGATGCGATTTGGGCTGCTGCAATGCTGGCTTACAAATCTGGCGAAGAACCTTGTCTTGACTACGAAAATGAGGAAACTGCCGAACAGGTTGCTCAAGAGTTTCAATCATCAGATCCCTGGGAAGATGTCATCGAAAATTACATCGAGCACCGCGAATATATTCGGCTTAGCGATCTGCTCACTCATCTCCAAGTTGACCTGAGTCGGCAAGAGCGATCGCACCAGATGCGCTGTTCCGCCATCCTCAAGAAATTTGGCTGGGAGCGAGAATTTCGATCGATATCCAGTAAGCGAGTTCGAGTTTGGTGCAAAACTGAACCTGAACCCGAACCTGTCTCCGTTCCCGAACCAGTCCTCGAAAGTGAGCTCGATCAAATCCCTGTTGAGCTTGCTGATCGACCTCAAAATTTAAAAACCCCCTTAAAAAGGGAGGTTGATCGCGAGGATGATCACCTTGCTACACAAGGATTTGATCGACCTGATCAACCTGATCATCCTATTTCTGAAAAAATACTAAATTCAGATCCGACCTCAGATCCGATCGCTGATTCAACATCGAATTCAACTTCAGCTCCGACCGTAGATTGGATATCTGCTTTGGCAGGCAGTAATTCCACGGAAACCTCATATTTTCCTAGTTTTGGGAATAAGGTTGATCAGGTTGATCAGGTCGATCAATCCTTTACACAGCAAAGTGATCAACCTAGCGATCGACCTCGGAATTTGGAGCCATTTTCAAAAAATGAGGTTGATCAGCAGCCTCAGCAAAACGACGAAACAGGGGATTTGGTCGAATATATTCGGCTAGCCATCGAAGCCGGCGATCGAGAAACAGCTCTTGATATTCAGACCATCCTCAAGGAAGTTTGCAGCAAAGGTGCTGCCGATCGTCAAAAAGTCTGGAATTCCCTTACCGCTGATGAAAAAACTGCTTTTACTGCATTGCTCTCAGACCCGACACCAGAGCTGATACCAGACCCGACACCAGAGCTGATACCAGACCCGACACCAGAGCCGACACCAGACCCGATCGAATCGACAATGCCAATAGTAGAACCAGCAGCTATCGGTGGGGCAATAGAAGAGGCAAATAAGAGTGAAGGAATAGATGAGGAGGATGCTCAAAAACTGAGAGAGATAGCAACTATTTGGTGGAATGAATACTACCCAGAACAACTGCAAAATCTACTGACTCAGATGTATGGATGGAAAGCGCCAGGGGCTAAATACAGTCAGGAGGCGATCGAGCGCTGGCTAGAAGGAGAGGACGCGGTTGTGCGCGATCGAATTGGTCAATTAATCCAATTAAAAGGCACACAAAAATGAAGAAACTCGAAGTAGAGCTAACCCTGGAACAAGAGTTTAAGCTCAAAATCTATGCAAGTCAGGTTCAGTCTCTGTCGGCCGAACAAGCACGGATTTTATTGGTGGAGATAATGCGCCAAAACACGATCAAAGACAACGTGATAAAAAATTTACTCTTTCCCTCAAAATGAATAATTTCTGTGATGCAAAGACTGCTTGCCTAATTTTAAATTGCAGTGAGCGAACTCTTATCCGATACAGACAACAAAACAAACTTATAGAAGGGATTCACTGGGGGCGCAATCCTAGCGGAAAAGTTCTCTATAATTCTGTTTTGCTGGATCAATTAATAAGTTGCAATGGGGATATAAGCCATCCAGACCATCAAAGATTTATGGAGAGGTATCTGAGCGATCGACCGGAGAATCAACCTCTGAAACCAGGTCGGAAAAAGAGGACAAAACAGGGAGCAAATCGGGTAGCCGTGGTGGGTTAACCAGTCCAGCATAGTTTTCATAGAGCGTTCTGACATCATGGCCGGTGAGGGCTGCGATCGAAACAGGATTCATGCCAGATTCCAAGCCATGCGAAATTAGCGTATGTCGGGTATTGTAAGGTTTTCGATAATCAATCCCCAATTCAGCGAGTGCTGGTTTCCAGTAGCGGTTGCAGAAATTTTTAGCATCGATCGCGGCTCCTTCGACACTGGTAAAAATCGGGTCATCTTTTTGAGCGCTCTGCCAATTTTCAGGTCGGCGATCGAGAAGTAGTTTTTGCAATCGGGGAGTTAGCGGCACCGTGCGGTCTTTATTCCGCTTGGCAGCTTTGCGGTTGCCATTTTTGAGAGTTTCCCCGATCCAAATTCGATCGCACTCGCTCGAACAGTGTCGCCATCGTAAGGCGGCGGCTTCCCCAGTGCGGAGTCCTGTCCCAAATTTAAATTCCACATAGTCAAGGAAGTGTTTCAAATGTGGGGAGGAACGAAATTTCTGAACGATCGACTCAATTTCCTTCAAAGTAAAAGGATCTGGGCGCTGTTTTGGTGGAACTGAAACCTTAACTTCGTCCCAAGGATTTTCGATAACTAGCTTCTTTTTCTGGCCCCACTCCCAGCAAGCGTTCATTAACACAACCCTTTCCCGTACCGTCACGGGTTCAAGTTTCTGTGTTTGTCCCAACCAGTCTCTAAATTTCTCAGCAACACTTTCAGAAACAGAAACACAGGTTTTGTTTTTGAAAAACACAGAAACGTGTTTTTGTAATCCAATATATTTAGCAAGAGTAGCAGGTTCGATTTTACGGCG
>NZ_JAUBPE010000053.1:0-53526 GCF_036700565.1 Microcoleus pseudofavosus SVA1_A4 | reverse complement strand
TCAGATTGCACTCACTTTCTTCACTTCTCTGCTGCAAAAGCGATCGTATCCCTCTTTAAAAACTGTCCGGAGTATTGTTAGATTTTGGATTGAAGAATTGGAGAATTGAAGAAAGCGACCTCGCGGATCGATCCGGGGAATTGTTATCGGATACTATTTTTTTTAGATGATAAATACGGGGGCTTGTACCCTGGCTGCTTTCGGTCGCTGGATTAAAGAATTGAAGAATTGAAGAATTGACTGTGCAAAGACTCAGCATTTATTGGTCAAGAGTCTTGATTAAAAAGACTGAACAAGAGGTTGAGTAGCAATCGATTCTAGTCCTTGAGACTGCAACAATTGCGTCCACTCGGCCGTCGGCCCCGAATCATCGGGTGCGAGGCTGCGCATTTGAGCTACAGTAGCAAGAGTGTCGTACCAAATCCCATTATTAGCATAAACGATCGCCCTAGCCATAGGGTCGGGATTTGCCAAATCGTTCTTGAGAGTTTCCTGCGGTTCAATTCGCTGCACGATTCCTTTAACAAAATAATTCCCCGACGGATCGTCATTGCAAGCCACCGAAAACGACCACTGATATCGCTGGCCAATCTCAAGAGATTTTTGGCGATCGCCGAT
The DNA here is from genome assembly GCF_036700565.1 of Microcoleus pseudofavosus SVA1_A4. NCBI lineage: Bacteria > Bacillati > Cyanobacteriota > Cyanophyceae > Oscillatoriales > Microcoleaceae > Microcoleus > Microcoleus pseudofavosus. The sequence continues at coordinate 52,908 of NZ_JAUBPE010000053.1, read as the reverse complement.
AGCAGGAATACTGACCTCAACTATCCCGGGTTTGTCAACTTTGAAAGTAGTTTTGTAAACCTCGGTTCCTTTTTCATCGTCAGCTTGCAAAGTAAACTCGACTTGAGTCGAAGAGTTAGAAACGTAGGCAAAGAATGTGGGCGACTCTGCTAGGGTTAAACCATAATTGCTTTTAGGTATTAAAGGAATAATAGATAAATCTTTGGGACAAGCATCGCCTCGATGCGTTGCCGATTGCCGGTTGTCGGGGGCGGTGACATCTGGAGGTTTGAAATTAACATTCTGACTCAGCAGAATTGGTGCAGGTACAGCCAGCATCGGTGCAAGCAAACTAGGGAGAGTAACTGCGATCGCAAATACAGCTATCGCCAGTGCAGTAAAATGTAGAAAACGTTTCATTTTTCCACCAACTTGTAGAGATATTATAGATCGCGTCTCTACTGCTCGCGCCCGGAGTTTGAACCCCGGGCGCGAGCGAGTAAATTTGTCATTCACACCGCAATCGGAAGACCGACAAAACTTCAAGAAATAGCGAGCTTTAAAGAGGCCCAACGAGCGGTTGAGCTGCAACTGATTCCAGTCCTTGGGACTGCAACAATTGCGTCCACTTGGCTGTCAGCCTCGCATCCCCCGGTGTCTGGCGCCGCATTTGGGCTAAAGTAGCGAGAGTTTCGTACCAAATGCCATTTGTAGCGTAAACGTTGAGCCTAGTCATCGGGTCGGGATTTGCCAAATCGCTCTTGAGAGTTGCCTGGGCTTCTATGCGCTGCACGAACCCTTTAACAACTAAATCCGCCGATCGGTCTTCGGGGTCGCAAACTAGCGAAAATGACCACACGTATCGCTTACCAACTTCAAGGGATTTGTTGTTGCCCGTAGCAGGAATGTTAACTCCAACAATCCCAGATTTGTCAAGTTTAAATGTTTTTTCGTAGACCACTTTCTCCTCGTTGTCGCTCAGCAAAGTAAACTCTATTTCGGCCGAGGTTTGAGGAACATAGACAAAAATTGTGGGAGACTCTGTTAGGGTTAAACCAATATTACTTGGAGGCACTAAAGGAGTAATAGATAAACCCGCCGGACAAAGCTTGCCGCCGCGATGTGTCCCTCCTTGTCGGTTGCCGGGGGCTGTTACGTCGGGAGGCTTGAAATTAACATTCTGACTCAGCAGAAGCGGCTGGGATTGTGCCAGCATCGATGCAGGTGAACTGGGGACGGTAGCTGCGATCGCAGCTACGGCGACCGCAAGTTTAGCCCGATGTAGAAAACGTTTCATTTTGTTGTACCTTTCACTATAATATTGCAAACACAGGCATTCGCTGATGGCGACAAATATTTTTGAGCGGCTAGTCGAGGGCGCAGATACACAATTTGAACCTTGACATATCATCAATAACATTAATTAATTCGATCGGCAAGTGGATTCTCCATCCGAAAACTCAGGCGGCCTAGGTCCCGAGTATCATTGCATACAGTTGCTGGCGGCGAACTGTAAAATTTTGTTACAAAGCGGTCGGAGTTTCCGGGTGTTCTAAGATGGAGGAAGTCTCCGCCAGGCGGCAAAGGCGAAACAACTGCTGTTCCAGAAACGAGTCAAACTTTTATGCTGGGATAATGAGTAAAATATCTAACAAAATTCGATCGGCAGCGGCTCAATTGAGTCAAATGTATAAACCATCACTAGCAGTTGCTAAGTCTGTATTAATTGCCAGCGCGGCAGTAACATTATCCTTGATGGGGGCCAGACAGCTAGGAATACTCGAACCAGTAGAATTAAGCGCTTACGACCAAATGCTGAGATGGCGTCCCGACGAAAAGCCAGACTCGCGCTTGCTAGTTGTGGGGATTACCGAAGCAGACATTCAGAAACTGAAACAGTGGCCGATATCCGATCGCAAAATAGCTGAAATCTTACAAAAACTCGACAAAATGCAGCCGGCAGTCATCGGTTTAGACGTACTGCGAGACGTACCTTTAGGAGACGGGCGCGAGGAATTAACTAAAGTTTTACAAAAAAGCGATCGAATTATCGGAGTATGTTTAGTCACCGACGGAAGTACGGACAATCCCGGTTCCCCCCCTCCGCCGGGAATACCAAAAGACCGTTTTGGATATGCTGATTTTGCAGTAGATCCGGGCGGCATACTCCGCAGGGCTTTATTATTTATGAGACCCCCGGCAATTGACGTAAATCCCAGTGAAAAACATCCCTGCAACGATAGTTCCGAAGTATTATTTTCCTTCAACCTCCAGCTAGCGCTCCGTTACCTGCAACCTGACAAAATCTACCCCAAACTCGATCCAGACCAATCTTTATGGCTGGGTTCAACTCAAATCAAAAAATTAAAAGAAAATGAGGGAGGATACAAAAATGCCGATCTCAGAGGATATCAAATACTCATCAACTATCGTTCGAGGCGACAAGTCGCAAACCAAGTCAAACTTACAGATGTTTTAGAAGGAAAAATTGACCCGAATTTAGTCAAAGATAAAATAGTTCTCATCGGTTATACCACAGAAACTGTCAAAGATTTCTTTTATACTCCTTACAGCGCCCAAAAGCAAAGCAACCAATTCATGCCGGGGATCGTGGCACACGCACAAGTAGTCAGCCAAATTTTGAGTGCCGTTTTAGACAACAGACCGATGTTTTGGTTTTGGCCGGAATGGGCAGAAATCCTGTGGATTGGGGGATGGTCAATTATGGGAGGAACCTTGGCATCGCGGATGGCTCACCCTGTGCGGTTGGCCGTGACATTCGGAGCAATACTGTCCGGGTGTTGCGCGATTAGCTTTGGGATTTTTCTGTTGGGAGGGTGGGTGCCTGTAGCAGCGCCAGTCTTAGCATTAATCCTAACTGGCGGTAGCATAGTATCAGCAGACAGATTTAATAAAGCCGGATACGGGAAAGTAATTAGCGATCGAGTAAAACAAGTCTTCAAAATCGAAATAGACCAAGCCAAAAAAGACCAGCAAGTCGCAGAAATCACAGAATCTGATTTCTTTAAAGAATTGCAGCAAAAGAAAGATAAACTGAAGGTTAGCAAAAAAGAAAGCTCTGAAAAAGTACCTTCCGATCCCCAAGAAATAACTGCTAGTAACGCAGAGCTTGTCAAAGGGCAAAGTCAGGCAGATGAATACTTAGGTCAGTTGCAGGAAAAAGCCAAACAGCAGAAGCAGCGCGCCGCCGTGACTGAATTGGAAAGCGGCTCAAAAACGGGTGTCCCGATCGATGCGGCCGGCGGTGCTAGTTCAGCAGAAACCAAACCCGATGACGAGTTCAGCGATTTGCAAGCCAAAGCCAAACAGATGCGGCAGCGCAGGGGCGCAGAAAAGAGGATAAAAGATGAAAAAATTGATAGTTTAACAGACAAGGAGGATTTGGGGGGCAAGGAAGAATGACAGACAGCTCGACTGCATCGAGAATTGCATCATAATTAATTCTCGCCGTTTCTTACGCTCATACGCAGATCATGTCCAAAATCATCTCTGTCCACTCTTACCGGGGCGGAACTGGCAAATCGAACACGACAGCAAACCTGGCATCTATTATCGCTCGCGGCGGCAAGCGGGTCGCCATTGTAGACACAGACATTCAATCGCCCGGGATTCACGTGCTGTTCGGTTTCAGCGAGAGCAACATGGATCGCTGCCTGAACGATTACCTGTGGGGCCGGTGTCCGATCGCGGATACGGCCTACAATGTGAGTTCGCTGCTGCCAAAATTAGCCAGTAACGGCAGCCTCTACCTGATTCCTTCGAGCATTAAAGCAGGCGAGATAGCGCGAGTTTTGCGGGAAGGCTACGATGTGGGACTGCTTACTGACGGCTTTCAAGAACTGATCGAGGTTCTGAACTTAGACTACCTATTTATCGACACGCACCCGGGGCTCAACGAAGAAACCCTCCTCAGCATTACCATTTCCGACATCTTGCTGCTGATTCTGCGTCCGGATCAGCAAGATTTTCAGGGAACGGCTGTCACGGTAGATGTGGCCCGAAAATTAGAAGTTCCCAAGATTTTGATGACGATCAACAAAGCCCCAGAATCCCTGGATTTCGAGGATTTGAAGCAGCAAGTAGAGAGTATTTACAACATCCCAGTTGCAGGGGTGCTGCCCCACAGCGACAAGATGATGCTGCTCGCCAGCAAGGGGGTGTTTGCCCTGCACTTCCCTAAAGATCCTCTAACTAAGGTGGTGGAAGGAATTGCGAAACAGATTCTGGGATAATTGGTGCAGCGAATGTCGATCGCCGGCTCTGCAGGAGTTTCGATTTCAATTCCTGCGGAGCAATATTCGGAGTCGCGATGCCGACTGCAAGGGAGGAACTTTCAAAGGCGACAATATTTGCTTCTTGAGTCAGGAGAATGGCGACAAAATGAGATACAAATAGATTATGAGAATTTGTTAAAAAACTTTAGGAGGAGAACTCATGGATTTTGACTTCCGCATACTAATAGTATTGCTGCCCGTCTTGTTGGCTGGCGGCTGGGCTGCTTACAACGTCGGCACTATAGCTCTCAAACAAGTGGAGAAATTGTTGAACAAGCAAGCTTAAACTCAGCCTCTTTTCAGGTAATTCGCAGCCGACTGTTTCGTGAGATACACAAACAGTCGGCTAATTTGTGCATTGACTCGCTAAAGGGCGATGGCCGATACCATTTGAAAATTTAGATTAAAGAATTGAATAATTGCGGATGACTTACTGCATAAGGGCTTGGGGATTCCATACAGTTGCATCTTTTTTGGGAACTGGTAGGAGTTTTAGCAGGCTGGCAATTTACGACTGCAGATAGATTGGGCGAAAGCAAAAGAAAAGTTATATTGAAGACTTGCACAAAAACTAAGTTCGATCGACCAAAATACTTAGTAGCAGGCTCGCCTGGGTAAAAGAACCTGGTTGCGAAAACGGGGCGATCGCGTAACTCCCGGTTTTAATTTTTTTTGCTCCACTCAGCAGTTGTGAGTAGAGTGCCATACAAATACTTGGCAAGCACGTTCTCGCAGAAAATATGAGACAATCACAAAAGTATTTGCCCTGACAATCCCCCTCAAAACTGCGAAGTTTAACTTGTAGGGAATATCGGTCAAATTGTCAATGTTTAACTCCTATATCTTTAGATAGATTATGCTTTTTCCCCGATCGAGCGGCATTCTACTCCACCCCACATCCTTTCCCAGTCGATTTGGCATTGGGGACATGGGAATAGAAGCATATCGCTTTATAGACTTTTTAGTAGAGAGCGACCAGCAATACTGGCAGATACTGCCGCTGGGCCCGACAGGATACGGCAATTCTCCTTATTCGTGCTATTCAGCAATGGCCGGAAATCCCCTGCTGATCAACCCAGAACTGCTGCGGGACGATCAATTGCTCTCAGATGAAGACTTCGCTAATTTACCAGAATTTCCGCTGGATTATGTAGACTTCGAGCGGGCGATCGCCCTGAAAGTGCCTTTGCTTAAAAAAGCTTGCGAAAACTTTAAAGCAAAAGCATCGCCGATCCAGCAAAAAGAATTCTCAGCTTTTTGCCAAAGCAAAGAGAATTGGCTGGAAGATTACGCCTTATTTATGGCACTAAAAGATAACTTTGGGGGTGTTAGCTGGAACAATTGGGAACCAGAAATTGCCCGTCGAGAACCAGAGTCGCTAGAGAAGTGGCGCCAGCAGCTAAATACTGAGATTTATTACTACAAATACGTTCAGTTTGAGTTCTTTCGCCAGTGGACGGAGTTGAAACGCTATGCTAACCTGCGGGACATAAAAATTATTGGCGACATTCCGATTTATGTAGCTCACGACAGCGCGGATGTGTGGTCTCATCCAGAAACATTCTGCTTGGATGAAGCCACCGGAGAAGCAGCTTTAATGGCAGGGGTTCCCCCAGATTACTTCAGCAATACAGGTCAATTGTGGGGCAACCCCGTGTACAATTGGGAGAAGTTGCAAGCAAATAATTTTGAGTGGTGGGTGGAGCGTTTTGAAGCGATTTTCGCTTATGTAGACGTAACTCGGATCGACCACTTTCGAGGATTTGAGGCTTACTGGGCGGTGAAGCGCGGACAAGAAACTGCGATCGAGGGAGAGTGGATTAAAGCGCCGGGAACAGCTTTGTTGGATCTAATTAACGAGAAGTTTGGCAACTTGCCGATTATCGCTGAAGATTTAGGGGTAATTACTCCAGAAGTGGAAGCTTTGCGCGATCGATACGAGTTTCCAGGAATGAAGATTTTGCAGTTTGCTTTCGGCGCAGGCCCTGGCGATCCTTTTTTGCCTTTCAACTACGATCGCAACTGCGTAGTTTACACGGGCACTCACGACAACGACACGACTGTCGGCTGGTTCAATCAACTGCAAAACTATGAAAGAGATGAGGTTTTGCGTTATTTGGGCTGCATAGATCCCCAAGGAATCCACTGGTCTTTAATCCGCATGGGTTGGATTTCTATTGCTAATTTGGCAATTGTGCCGTTTCAAGATTTGTTGGGTTTGGGTACGGACGCGCGGATGAATTTTCCGGGGAAAGCAGAGGGAAATTGGGGCTGGCGGTATCGGCCTGAAGCTTTGAATTGGGAGGTGCGCGATCGGCTCAAAACCATGACTTACATCTCCGGTCGCGCTCCCAATAAAAATTGATCGTCTGGAATGGGTAATTGGTAATTGTTAATGGGTAATATCAAATCTGTTAGCATCAGAATTATTCCTATCTCTATTCTCTTCATCTGCGTGAATATGCGTAAATCCAGTGTCATCTGCGGCCCGAGAAATTAACTTTTTTTAACCGCAGATACAGGCAGATAAACACAGATTAACGCAGATGAATTAGATCGATTCCGTTTGCACCATTCATCCGTGATTGTTGACTGTTGACTAGATTTGACTATTCCGATGCAACCGGACTCGATCTAATGGGTAATTGGTAATGGGTAATTGGTAATGGGTAATGAGTGAATAAAGACGGACATTCTCATTAAAAGCTGTGGACTGCCAGCCATTACCTATTCCCGATTACCCATTAACAATTACCCATTAACACTTACCCTTCTTTTTTGGGCGGTGCTGCGGGCTTGAGTTCGTCTGCTTTAAAAACAACTTCTTTGACGACTCCAGGAACTCCGAGTTGTTCGGCTTGTCCGTTATTGACGGCAACCATTACCCCGCCGGCGTTACCAGCTACAACTACCAATTGCTTTTGAGCCTGCCAGGTGCGTACAGTCCCTGAAGGCAAAATTCCTTCAAATTCTGTTTTGCCATCGACTTCAACCTGTATCCAGGATTCTGCTTTAAAAGTGACGCTAACCATCACTGGTTTATTGCCAGATTTATCTAAATTTTGACCGGTTCTGGCTGCTTCCACACCCGCGTAACTATCCGGTTTCTGATTTTTTAAGGGGATCGCTTTCTCAGCAGCTAAACGGGCTTGTTCTTGCTGGCCAAGCGCTAGTTCTTTGGTGCCCGCACCGTTTTTTGCGGTAACAGAACCGCCCATCAACTGAGATAAGACATTGACCGAACAGATAATTAAAAATGTGTAAAAGAGGTAGAGGTGCATCGGGCGCAACTGAGGCCCATCTTGCCAGGATAGCTTGGTTCTCGATCGGGGCGGCGGTTCGATCGGGAAAAAGTCGGCAAACTGAGTTCCGTCCAAACCCATTGCTTCGGCGTACCGCTTGATCAAACCCTGAGTGTAGACGGGTTCGGGGAGTTGGTCGAGTTGACCGTCCTCGATGGCTTGCAGCAGATTCCGCCGAATCATTGTTACCAGGGCTACTTTGTCCAAAGAAATCGAGTGCTGTTCGCGGTACTGGCGCAGTTGAGCCCCAATTTCCGCTAGCTTCTGGGCTCGTTCTGGTTCTTGGGAGTGCAGTTTCTTCTTAGTTGTTTTGAAGAATAAAAACAATAAATTCTTTGTCATATGCTGTGCTCCTGGGAATTTACTGGCACGCTTATTGATGTTAGGTTGACTAGATTCCATAAATAAATAATTTCCGCATCTTCTAGGGGTCGGCAGCAGCCTGGTGGCAATATTGGCGAACCGGGCCGCTGCAATTGAATCGGGCCGATGGCTGTGCGGTGCAGGCGCACCACGGGATATCCCAACTGTTCGGCTGTTCGCCGAATCTGTCGGTTTCTGCCTTCTGATAGAATGACTTCTAACAGAGTTTGGTCTCGCGCGCGATCGAGAACTCTCACTTTCGCGGGCAAAGTCTTTCTGCCTGACAAGATAATGCCGTGACGCCACGCTTCCAGTATGGGTTCCGGGGGATCGCCGAGCACCCAAACATGATAAGTTTTGGCGATCGAGTGACGCGGATGGGTCAAACAAAATGTCAGCTTACCATCATTGGTGAGCAACAGGGCGCCGGTGGAATCTGCATCTAAGCGTCCTACGGGGTGGATGCCTTGACCAGAGCGCAGTTTGGGCGGCAGCAGGTCGAGAACTTTCGATCGGGCCCTCGGATCGCTGCAAGTAGAAACTACGCCTGCCGGTTTGTTGAGCAACAGATAAACCTCTGTCGGCCGATCCGTTGGTTTCACCAGGACTCCATCGACTTGGATGAGATCGCGATCGGGATTTGCTTTTTGTCCTAAACGAACAATATTGCCATTAACTCTGACTCGTCCAGCTACAATCATCTGTTCTGCAAGACGGCGAGAGGCAATGCCCCACTGGGCGAGGATTTTTTGCAGCCTTTCATCAGACATGACGGGAGTGTGGAAACCCCCAGCGAGCGGTGGGGGAGGAAACACGACGCGGTTAATTGCTTAACCTTACTACTAATGCTCAATTCCTGGTTGGGAATAAATTATAATGCTGACCAATCCTTACTGGACGCCCTGCCTGGTGCAGATTGTCTTTGCCCCTGGTGCAGATTGTCCTTATGGCATTACCCTGAATGTTGTGCAAAAACTACGAGGAAAAGACTCGCGGCCGGCACTGGCTTGCACCGTTGATTTGCGGCTGGTTTGAGATGTGTGGGTCTGACCCGATCATAAACCAACACTACCATAAATCCCGTACTGCTGGTTAAATTTATACGCACGATCGCGAAATTTACCTGGGATCGCACAACTCGCGAACTAAGGAAAGATTCCAAGGGGGGAAAGGGTGAGAATTTTTCTGCTTCTGGCGTTGCTGATTCGAGATTTCTGCTTGGTTTTGGAGTTAATAACAGTTGCGCTCATCAACCCGATTTCTTAGAAAAATCAGAGGTTAACGGCGATATATCTGTGAAGAAACCGGGTTTTTGACGCCGGATGTGCAAGTTCTAGTTAAATTTCTGTGCTTGAATATTAAGGTTTATATTCTGAAATTGTTTATGACTGTCGATCGAAACTCTCTTCAATTTGACAATAGAGGTGGCGCTGCTGGCTCTCGCGGGACTGCTAATCTCGGCCTTGAGCCGGGCACACCGCCGCCGAGTCAAGGCAGCCGGATCGCGAGCGCGGTGCTGTCTCCGGCGGTGCAGTTGTGGCTGCGATCGCAAGTTCAGCAGGTGGACGAGTTGAAAGTGAAAATTGAGGGGAGCGATCGACAAATCTTCAGCGGTGCGATCCCCAAAGTAACCGCTGCCGCGCGGGGTGCTGTGTATAAAGGACTACACCTAACTGAAGTTGCCCTAGAGGGCTGTGGCATTCGCATCAACCTCGGTCAAGCTCTCAAAGGCCAACCCCTGCGCCTCCTCGAATCTGTTCCCGTGACCGGCGTTTTGAGGCTCAGCCAAGCGGATTTGAATGCGTCGTTGAAAGCGCCTTTGCTTGGCTTAGCTTTGAGCGAATTTTTGCTGCCAATGCTGCCGCTGACCGATCGGGAACAGTCGCTGAAGTTGCAAAATTCGCAGATCGTAATTGAGGCGGGTTTGTTGACGCTTTCGGCGGCAATTTTGCGCGCTGGCGGTACGCAAATTCCTTTTGTATTGCGGACTGGTTTGCGGATTGCTAGCGGTCGCGAATTGATGTTTGAAGCACCGGAAATCGAAATTGATCGAGAATTAAAGAGCAGTGATTTCAATAGTTTTAAAATTGATTTCGGGCCGGAAGTTGAGATTGAAGAATTGATTTTGAGTCCGGGGGAGATTGTTTGTCGGGGCGGAATTAGAGTTTTGCCTTAGTTAGTTAACTGTTGACTGTTGACTGTTAACTGTTGACGGTTGACTGTTGACGGTTGACTGTTGACTGTTGACTGTTGACGGTTGACGGTTGACGGTTGACTTTAACCTGGTTCCTCGGTAGATCCTGGGAATACATACCCAATGCCCAATGCCCAATGCCCAATTCCCAATGCCCAATGCCCAATTCCCAATGCCCAATTCCCAATGCCCAATTCCCAATGCCCAATTACCGATTAATTAAAAAAGAGTCGATCGCGGGCAACAGTAAAGTGACAAAATAGTAGACTAAGGGCGCGGTAAAAACATAACTGTCGGTGCGATCGAGAATGCCGCCGTGACCGGGAATCAACTGTCCCGAATCCTTAACGCCCGCGTCTCGCTTCATCATCGACTCAGTTAAATCTCCCAACAGGCTAGCAACCCCAATCAACAGACCAAAAGCAGCCCCAGTATACGGCCACCCCGGCCAGTGCAAATACCAAGACCCAGCGGCTGCCACGGCGATGCTGCCGCAAACTCCAAATACGGCACCTTCAACGGTTTTTTTGGGGCTGATGTGGGAGAGGCTAGTGCGGCCGAAAAATTTGCCGACAAAATAAGCCCCAATGTCAGCGGCCCAGATGCAGAGGAAAGCCAGCAGCAGGGAAGTTAATCCTAAAGATATGCTGCTGGAACTTGTCCAAGACTGCTGCGGGTAAATGTTAACCGGCAAATTGCTTGCTACTGCTTGCCCCAGTCCAGTTGTAGCAAGATTGGCGGGATCGAGGCCGACTCGCAGCCGTATCCAATAGCTGGGCAAATAACCGCCGTAGAACAATCCTAAAATTGAGGAGGCAATATCGGCGATCGTCGATAATTTAGGTTGGAATAACAGGTAGAAACAGATTAAGGTTCCCGCTAGAGGGAACATGGCATCTACGAGTTGCGGTGCTAGGGCAGCAGTAATTAACAGGCCTTGACTGACGGCTAAGGTAGTTTTGGCAGCGGGTGCAATGCCTTTAGCCCTGGCTAATTGAAAATATTCCAATTGGCCTAGGTAGACGATGACTCCAAAGCCGACGGTGAAGTACCATCCCCCCATAATAATCATTCCCAAAGCAAGGGCGATCGCAACTATTCCACTGAGGATACGAGACCAAGGCATAAATGAATTTCTCTTGCAGACGGCGGCGGATCATTCGATTTTGGATTTTGGATTTTGGATTTGAGATTTGGGATTTGGGATTTTTCTAGAGCACGAGTTGATCCCTTGCACAGCTAACCCCCATCTCCCATCCGTTATCCAAAATCTCTAGTCAGGCGGTCAATCCAGCTAGGGTCGCCCTTATTCTAAGTATGAAGGTTAAGTGAACTTAAAAAAGATTAAGAATTACATTTAGGAATGGGCATAGGGCATTGGCCAAACAGGGCATTGGGTATGTATTCCCAGGATCTGCCGAGGAACCAGGTTAAAGTTAAAGTTAACTGTCAACTGTCAACTGTCAACTGTCAACTAACTTCTAATCCAGCTTTTCGCCGCTGAGAATAAATATGGGATTGACGGCGGCAAAGGTTTGACTCAGGCCGCGAGTCTCCAAGCGGTTGACGGCGGACTGGACTACCTCGATGTTGCGGACTTGCAACTCGGCGAACCCTTCGGAAAGGGCGTAAAGATTTTCTAAATTCGAGGCGGTGGCGACAACTCTACCGCGGGGTTGCAAGTACCGCCAGACTTCTTGGAGAATGGCTTTAATGGGGCGACCTCCTTCGATGCAGACTCGGTGGGGGGGTTGGGGCAGGTTTTCCAGGCATTCCGGGGCACTGCCTTCTATGACTTCTACGTTGTCGAGCTCGAATCGATCGCAATTTCTGCGAATCAAGCTTGCTACTTCTTCGTCCCTTTCGACGGCGATAATCCGACCTTTGGGACACAGCAAACCTGTTTCTACGGCGATCGTACCAGTACCTGCACCGATGTCCCACACCACTGAGTCTGCTTGCAGCCGCAGGTGGGAGATTAATAGCAGTCGGACTTCTCGCTTACTCATGGGAATTCCCGGTAAACGTTCAAATAAGTCATCCGGGATGCCTGGAGTGACGTAGGGCCAAAGCATAGTTATATTTTTGAATTTTGATTTTTGATTGAAGCAAGACCGAAGTTGGAACTCGCCGAAGAAGTAGAAATTCTCCCAATTTCCCCCAAGCCTTAATATTTACTGTCGCACAACCTTGAGAGTTTGGAGGTTTCTATCGCTACAACCTGTGATTTTGCCGCCGGCGGCAAGGATTTGTTGCAGGTAGTCAAGGGCTTCTGGGGTAATGATTTCACCGGGCATCAGGACTGGTATTCCTGGGGGATAGGGACAGATGAGTTCGGCGCACAGGCGATCGACTGCTTTGTCTGCGGGTACTGTTTCCGCTGGAAAAAAGAAAGCCTCACGGGGGGACAGTGGGGGAGGGGAAAATCTGGGGTGCGGGAGAATCTCGTCTTCTTTCTTCGTTATTGTTTCTAACTGAGATATTACACCATTTTCAATAACAGGCAAGATGCCTGTTCCACTTTTAATAACAGGCAAGATGCCTGTGAAGCGAAGAGTCAACTTTTTTGTGAGGTGGGCATCTTGCCCGCCCATAAAAGACTTATTGACAATTGTGTCAGATGTGGCTTTTAAAATAGTACAAGCTTTAACTAAATTGTCAATATCTGATTCTGTATTTCCCAAGCTGATAATAAATGTTAAATGTTGGGGCATGGGAAGTTCTGCGGTGACGCCGAGTTGAGAGTGCAGAATATCATCGGCGGCAAATCCCGTGATTCCTAAATCTGATACTTTTACTGTTAGCCTGGTGCGGTCTAATGCTGCAAAACCCGGTGTATTTAACGGTTCTAAAACTGAGAATCCGGGAATTAGACTGATGCGCGATCGCGCTTTTTCTGCTAGCTGTAAAGTTTGCGCCATTAACTCTTTGCCGTGGAGTGCGATTTGTTGGCGGGCTGCGTCTAGGGATGCTAATAATATGTAACTCGGACTGGTAGATTGTACTAACTGCAATGCTCTATTTAATTTTTGGATATCTATGCGATCGCCCTTGACGTGCAGCATCGATGCTTGTGTCATTGCACCGAGGGTTTTGTGGATTGATTGTACAGTTAAATCGGCACCCGCTGATAGTGCCGGTTCTGGCAAGTTTGGATGAAAGTTAAAGTGCGCGCCGTGAGCTTCGTCTACTAATAACGGTATGTTGTATTGATGGGTAATTTGGGCGATCGCCCGCAAATCCCCGCAGACACCGTGATAGGTTGGGTAAACTATCATTACTGCTTTGGCGTCGGGATGTTGTGCTAATGCTGCGGCTGTGGCTTCTGGGGTGATGCTGTTGGCAATATCCCATTCCGGGTTGTACTCTGGATTGACAAAAATCGGAATTGCACCGGATAAAATTAAACCTGAAATCGCCGAGGAGTGGATGTTTCGAGGTAGGATAATTTTATCTCCGGGGCCGCAAGTCGCTAAGATGGCAGCGATAATTCCGCAAGTAGAACCGTTAGCCAAAAACCGAGTTGATTGGGAGCCAAATGCTTCGGCGGCTAAGTCTTGAGCTTCGGCAATTGCACCTTCTGGGTTAAAGAGATTGTCTAACTCCGGCAATTCGGGCAAATCCGATCGAAATACTGCCGCACCGAATAAGTCAATTAGCGGCCCTGAGATTCCTTGTCCGCCTTTGTGTCCGGGGGCATAAAATGGGGCGTGCGGGTGATTTGTGCGATCGCGCAAGGCATTTAATAGAGGCGTTTGTTCTTGAGAGTTTGCTGGTGACACGCTTAATCCTGATTGCTGTATTTGATATCTAAGTAGAGCGGTATCAAAAAACCATAATATCTTGTTGTAGGGGCGGGTTGAGCCAATGTCTTTACTTTCACGCAGTTTATTTCTGTACTCACGCGCCCTCGCCATCTAATGTTTATTTGTAACCACATACTTAGTTTAATACCAAAGGCATAATTTTCTCTGGAAGTAACAGTTAATTATAGTTATTTAGATAGATGTCTCCGCCGCAATCTTTAGTTTATTATTCTGATATAGAACACTACCACAACTCAGTTATCTTTGTTATAAAATATAGCGAGTAGTGGCGAGCAAATGTTTTTGAAACATCTCTATTAGCGAGCAAAACACTAACATGATTTTTCCTACTCCCGATCCATTTCCAGGCCCGCAGATTCCCAGTACCGAACCGGGGCTGCCGACTATACCCGCATCGCCACCAGTGCCGGGCCCCGTTCCCGAACCGATTCCCGGGATAGTACCGGAACCGGTACCTGCGCCAATTCCCCAGCCAATTCCCGAACCGGTGCCGGAAACTGTACCCTCTCCAATTCCTCAGACAGTGCCGGGGCCAATTCCTCAGACAATCCCTGAACCTATTTAAATTATGTTTTAGTCGATCGCGAAATTTAAGATTGTTTGTGAGGTCGATCGCAAAAACCGAGTTTCTCCAAAGTCGCCAATATTTTTGTTGAATATCAGACTTGAAAAAACTCGGTTTTTGCCTAAATTATCAATTAATTGAAGTTGAGCGCAGTCTCTTTACAAAGGTCAACAGCATCCAAATCAGTGGATTTGCCATCAGAGTATTCGGCCCTGACATCGAAAACACAGCCCGCATCCGAGCCGCCGTAGTCAGCTTGATTCCACTCAAAATCTGCTTTTTCCCGATCGGCAATGGGGGCATCTAGCTCGTTTTCTCCCCAAGTATCCTTATCGGGAGGAGAGATATAGACGGCTGTCATCGTCTTACCGCTGTTGTTAACCACCGAAACTTTGACCATCTCAGCGAAAACGCTAGCTGCTGTCAGCGCCACCAGTGGCAGCGACAGCCCCGCAGCGATCGTTACTTTGCTTAACAACTTGTTAATCATTTAGCTATCTACCTCAAGTTAGATATTTATTCAAGCTTAGCTGTAGAAGTTAGAAGGGACAAGTCAGATATATTGCTATTTCTTATGATATTTTGATACAGTGATATGTTTCTAAATACCTATGCTCACCGCCGGAATTGTCGGACTGCCTAATGTTGGCAAATCTACTTTGTTTAATGCTTTGGTTGCTAATGCCAAGGCGACTGCTGCTAATTTTCCTTTCTGTACGATCGAGCCAAATACGGGTATCGTGGCAGTGCCAGACGAACGCTTGAAGGTGCTGAGCGATATTTGCAATTCCGCGCAAACAGTGCCGACGCGGATGGAGTTTGTGGATATTGCGGGTTTGGTGAAGGGGGCGAGTCAGGGGGAAGGATTGGGAAATCAGTTTTTGTCTCACATCCGGGCCGTAGATGCGATCGTCCACGTTGTCCGCTGTTTTGACAATGATGATATCATTCACGTTGCGGGTTCTGTCGATCCCCAGCGAGATATTGACATTATCAATCTCGAATTAATTCTAGCAGATTTAGCTCAAATTGAACGCAGGCTCGATCGCACTCGCAAACAAGCCCGCAACAATAAGGAAGCTCAGGCAGAAGTGGACGTGCTCGAAAAATTAGTCGCGGTTTTGAATGCGGGGAAACCAGCGCGGCAGTACAGTTTCACTGATGAGGAAGCTGAATTAGTTAAAGGTTTGGAATTACTGACCAACAAACCAATTATCTATGCTGCTAACGTGTCTGATGACGATTTAGCAACTGGAAATAGCTATGTCGAACAAGTGCGGGAAGTAGCAGCTAAAGAAAATGCTAAAGTTGTCATAGTTTCGGCGCAAGTTGAGTCAGAATTGGTGGAGTTATCAGAGGAAGAACGAACGGATTTCCTAGAATCTCTGGGGGTCAAAGAAGGGGGCTTGAAATCTCTGATTCGAGCTACTTACGAATTATTGGGTTTGCGGACTTATTTTACTAGCGGGCCGAAAGAAACTCGCGCTTGGACGATTATCGCCGGAATGTTAGCACCGCAAGCTGCGGGGGTTATTCACTCTGATTTTGAACGGGGTTTCATCCGGGCCGAAACTGTAGCTTATGAAGATTTGGTTGCTACGGGCGCGATGAAAGCGGCTAAGGAAAAAGGCTTAGTTCGCAGTGAAGGAAAAGAGTATGTTGTACAAGAGGGTGATGTGCTGTTGTTCCTATTTAATGTTTAGCTTTTTTAAGGAGATGAACACATGGATATCGTTTCGCTGGCAATTGCTTGGCTGGTAACTTCCGTGAGCTTTTTTATTATTTCCAAGTTGCCCATCGGGGTGGATATTGACACTTTTGGAAAAGCGATGATTTCGGCTGCCGTTTTTGGATTGCTGAATGCTTTGGTGCGGCCGCTTTTTGTGGTTTTGGGTTTTCCATTGGTGTTGGTAACTTTTGGTTTGTGGATAATTGTTATCAACGCGATTATCTTTGGATTGGCGGCTTGGCTAGTTGATGGATTTCGCTTGCGGTGGGGAATTTGGAGTGCTTTGCTGGGGGCTATCGCCCTCGGTTTTATCAACTCTTTGCTCTATGAGCTGTTGCGGACTCTGCCTAGTGTACGGTAGATCAGGGTAATGCGGGGGGCGGAAGGAAGGGGCGGGTTTATTCATCCTGTTAGTTATCGCAAATATTTCAGGTGAAACACGCCCCTAGGGCAAATATTTTAGATTTAATTCCCCCATCTCAGGTATTTGTTTTTTGGTATTGGTTGAGTTATTAGCTTTCGCAGTAGTCGATAAATTGTTCGGGAACTAGGCGCAATTCGCCCGATCGAAAGCGCTCGATCGGCATCCAAAATGCAGTATGTTCCCCATCTCCGTCTGCAAAATTCAGACTCTCCAATTCATAAAATTTGCCATCGACAAAATCGCACTGGTATAGTTGTATTACTTCGTGTCCGGCTTGGCCATTATAAACAAATAAGTTTTCCAAACAAGTCAAATATTTGATGTTTGTCAACTCGGCTTGAATTTCTTCTTGAAACTCTCTTTGCAAAGCGTCGATGCTGTGTTCTCCGAATTCTACGCCGCCGCCCAGAGCTCGGTAAAATGTGTCTTGTTTGACCGGATCTTCGCATTCTGACACGAAAATGCGATCGCCCGATCGAATCAATCCTAAAACAATTACGCGAATTTTACTTTGCATAATATAGCCATTCAGTCATCAGTCATTAATCATTAAGCATCAAAACCTTCATAACCGGGTTTTTTGCCCTTCAAGGGTTGTAACAAAGTATTCAAGGGAAAAAACCCGGTTTCTGATTACCCGTGCGTCCAGGACTATATTATCTCTGTCTCCGTGTCATCCGTGTCATCCGTGTCGTGCCAACGGTTAATTATCCGGCTCAAAACCCTCTCTGTTCCTCCTATTTTCAACGGGCCAATCTATATTTTCACCGCCAATAATCAGTTCTTCAATCGTTACGAATTCTTTGCTGAGTTGCTGGAAAACATTAATTAAAATATCGAGGCCGATCGCGTCGCTAGTCCCCAAATCAAACCAGCAGCGGGCCCAAACTCCCTCATACTCCATTTCTCCCATATTGTGCATCAAAGCCATCATGCTTTGGTCGGCTAGATTAACATCGTAATTCATGTCACTGATGTCTAAGCCTTCATCTTGAACTTGCAAATTTTCCGCATTAAATCCTCCCAGTTTTCCTAAAAAAAACCAAGAGTCAAACACTTCTTCAACATACTGTTTTTCACCGTTTGAAGGCACGTTGCTGAACTTCAGCCAAATCCAGAGGTCAAAGGGGTTAAATTCGCGAAACTCTACTTTCATAGTTTTTTGGTGTTTTTATAGTGGTGGTAAGGCCGCCGGCCCCCAGATCCCATCTGCATCTCTGATTTTATCGCGCATCGGGTCGCAGGCGCGAGATTGGCTGTCGAGACGGTTGCGGGTTCTGCACTGCTGAAAGAAGATTTCGGCTACTAAACTGCGCGGCAGTTGGTCGGGTTTTGCTAAGGCTGCGTCGAAGTTTTTTCGGGCTTCCTCAAGTAAGGTTTTGTTGCCGTTGTTCCTCTGGGATTGGGAAAACAATATTTGTGCTTTTAGATAGAGAACTTCGGGATTATTTGGCGTTTCTGCTAGCGATTTGTTCGCAAATTCTAAAGCGCGATCGTACTTTTTCAAGTCTCGATAGCCTACTGCCATGCCGCGATAAGCTAAGTAGCGGGGAGAGGCTTTTTGTTCCAGTCTTTGAATGGCTTCGTTGGGGTTGGAAAAGGGCAGGTTTGTGGCTAGAATTAAGTCCATGTAGCCTTTGATCAGGTTAAGTTCGGGGTCGTTGGGCGCTATTTTATCGGCGGCCTCTAGGTATTGAAATACTACTCGCAGTTTGTTGAGTGCTTGGGGCGCGCCTTTGGCTGTTCCTTCTTTGGCTATAATGTGCGACCCTTCTAGAAAGTGACCTGCTGCTGTGTAGATGTTGCCGCGCAATGGATTAGTTTTAGTCAATTTTTCCCCGACTTCGCGGGTTTTTTGCGCGTAGGAATTCATCGAGTTTAAGTCCTGCTCGATGTATGATAGGGAGGCTGCCATCGCATAAGCGAGCGGCTCGTTTGGCTCGGCTGATAGTGCTTGTTGAACTTGAGTTTTTGCTTGTTTGTAGTTTCCTTGCTGAAACATTGTTTTGAAAGCGGCTTCGGTGTTGGGCCCGATCGCCTGCGGGTTGCTGGTGCGAAAGGGATCGCCCGCTACTGCCGAGTTAATGCAGATGCTGAGGGCGATCGCTCCTGCACAGGCGATCGCCCGCACTGTCTGTTTAGAACTTAACATTTGCTTGCCCAGCGATGCTAAAGGGGTTTTCGTCATCGTCAATTCTCTCAATGGAATATACTGTAAACTAGAAACAAGAGAGTTAAATTTTCAGACTCTCGGGTCGCGACCAAAAAAAGAGTGAAATTTGCTTGATTTTTTCTAGCTGTTGCGGTATATTTTAATAATGGAAGTGTGAATTTTAATAGACAAACGGACGGATTTCCATTATTAAAATATACCATGAAAAAACTGAAAAATCAAACGCCAATCGTGAAAAAAAAGGAAAAATTTGTTAAGATTTCTGTAAAATAATTGTGTGCGATCGGCAACAACCAGAAACAGCCTTAACTATTAATAGCACAAATCCGTTAAATCCGTTAAATCCGTTAAATCCCGTACACTGTTAGTTAGCGAACTTCCTTCTCCCCAATTACCAATTGCGTTAATGCTTTATCTAAAAAACTTAGTATATCATCCTACAGCCTGTCCGAATGCTATTCTGAAAAATATTAACTTAGAACTTCCCTCGCAGCAAATGGGGCTGATTGTGGGTCGCAGCGGTTCTGGCAAAAGTACGCTCTTAGAAATATTAGCAGGTTTAGCGGAAAAAACTAGCGGCGACATCCGCTGGCGCGAACAAGAATTAACACCAGAACACTTGCAACAGTTAGGAGGGTTAGTGTTCCAGTTTCCAGAAAGGCATTTTTGCGGAGGCACAATTTTAGAAGAATTGCGACTGGGACATCCTGAATTGGGACAAGAACAAATTAACTCAGCAATGGCAGAAGTGGGGCTCGGACATTTGCCGCTGCGCGCTTCCCCCCACGCTTTGAGCGGCGGGCAACAGCGGAGGGTAGCCCTGGCAGTGCAGTTAATTCGGCAGCCGCATTTGCTACTATTGGACGAACCGACGGCTGGTTTGGATTGGTCGATGCGGCGGCAGTTGGTAAGCTTGTTGAGCAAGTTGAAAAGTCACTGGACTTTGTTGATTGTTACTCACGATGCTAGCGATTTGTTGAGCGTTGCTGACCGATTTTGGACTTTAGACCACGGGGATTTGCAAGAGGTCGATCGGGCTAAGTTAGAAGCTAAGGAAACGAGTTTTGTTAGTCATTAGTCATTAGTCATTAGTTAGTGCGGGCGGGCGGGTCGCTCGCATTATGAAGCATTTTTAAGTGCCGAGAATTTGCAGAGCTTACAAAAGAGTGGTAATAGAAGATGAATCAGATTACAATGCCTGTGCTACCGGAGATGAACGAGTTGTGGCAAAAAACGCTGAATTGGCAGCCGGATGAGTCACAGCAACAACAATTTCAGCGGCTTTATGAGTTAATTGTCGAGGGAAATCGCTCCTTGAATTTAACTCGAATTACTGAGCCGATGGAGTTTTGGGAAAAACATTTGTGGGATTCTCTGCGGGGAATTGCGAGACTGCTGCCAGCTAATCACAATTCGGCGCAAAATCCCGAATTGGCCGCCGAGTCTGTGCACAAAGCGATCGACATTGGGACGGGTGGGGGTTTTCCGGGGTTGCCGATCGCGATCGCCCTGCCGCATTTATCAGTTACTTTGCTCGATTCTACGCGCAAAAAAATTGCTTTTTTGGAAACAGTTGTGCCGTCTTTAGGGATTGAAAATGCTGCGACTTTGTTGGGCAGAGCCGATGAAATTGCCAGAGGGCCACAGCACAAACAAGCTTACGATCTAGCACTTCTGAGAGCTGTTGGAGCCGCTCCTCTCTGCGCTAAATGCGCGCTGCCCCTGCTGAAAAATGGTGGTTTGGCGGTACTTTACCGTGGGAATTGGACGGTGGAGGAAGAAACGGAGTTGCAAAGGGCGATCGAGCATTTGGGCGGTAAAGTTGAGTCAGTCGAAGCATTCACAACGCCGACGAGTCAGGGGGCACGGCACTGCGTTTACTTGCGGAAAGTTGTACAGCAGTTCGAGCGTCCCGTGCGCTAGCTATAGCAGTTTTTCAATGGTTTATAATACGAAACCCGGTTAAATAATTTCTCTCTTCTCTGAGTCTCGCGTTGCGCGGACTTTGTTTGTACAGTCGCGAATTCTATTCGCCGATTATCCTAATATTTTCAATCTACATAAAACAATGTTTGTAGTTGCGCTGAAGCGAAGACAGCGCCACTACAAATCTGGTTAAACTAACCGATCGCCTTTTCGTAGCGCTTGTTAATTTCTGTCCAATTAACAACATTCCACCAAGCCTTTAAGTAGTCAGCGCGCAGGTTTTGGTATTTGAGATAATAAGCGTGTTCCCAAACATCATTGCCCATAATTGGATAGTTGCCATCTATCAAAGGAGTGTCTTGATTGGCAGTAGTGGTAATCTCAAGTTTGCCTGCTTTATTGCGGACTAGCCAAACCCAACCGCTGCCAAAACGCTTGGTGCCGGCATCGTTAAATTTTGCTTTAAAATCGTCAACACTGCCGAAAGTTTGCTTAATTGCTGTTGCAATTGCCCCTGTCGGTTCGCCGCCGCCTTTGGGACTCATGATTTCCCAAAACATACTGTGATTTAGGTGTCCGCCGCCATTGTTGCGAACTGCTGTGCGAATATCTTCCGGCACTTTGCTCAAATCTTGCAGCATATTTTCAGCAGTGATATTTTTAAGCTGCGGGTATTTGCTGACAGCATCGTTGAGGTTTTTAACGTAAGCAGCGTGGTGTTTGTCGTGGTGAAATTGCATTGTCCGCGCATCGATGTGCGGTTCTAAAGCATTGTATTCGTAAGGCAGAGGCGGCAGTGTAAAAGGCCCGGGAGTTTGGGCTATTTTTGGACTTTCTGCAACTGGACTTGCTTGCGATACATTATTTCCTGACGCTTGGCAAGCACCTGCGGTAATAGCTCCGACGGTGGCCGTCAGCAAATACAAGAAATCTCGGCGTTTGAGAGTCATAAAAAATACCTAAGTGAATTATTAACTGTTTTATCTCAGATTAAAGCAAAATGGGAGCGAGTTTAGAAAAAAAGTTTGATCGCCCGAATGGATGAGACGGATGGGCGATGGTTGTGAGAGTTTCTCAAGTATAGGCTAATTGTGTGCGCGTAACTAAATCTCGCGTGCTCCGGCTAACAAACCCGGTTTCTCTATCGAAACCGGGTTTTTTTTAGATTATTCTTGGGACAAGCGCTGGATGGCTTCGCCTCCCAAAAGCCGATCGGCTGCTTGAAGAATACCGGGAATTTTAGCAGCGTGGGGGCTGTGGGCCAGACAGCGGCGCAAGTCTAATTCATCGAGGCGATCGGCTTTTTGGCCCGGGAACCAGTGCCCCGCATTACCTAAGAGGTTGTAGCGCATCTTGCAATAGTCGATCGTATCGTAAGCCTGCGCCAAATTCCACAGCCACAGAATCACATAAATATTAATACCTCCGGGAGTATTTTCTATAGTTGGTAAACCGACGTGCCAAGTCTTAAACCAATCTTCTCCTAATTTATTAATTGCTGCATCTTCCAACCTGGCTAATATCGGTGGCAAAATTTCATCGACTCTATCTAACAATTCTACAGCTTTGAGATGCTCCTTAAAATCTTCAGGTTTGGCTGCGCCTAAACTTAAAGTGTGTACTTGCGGATGCGACAAACAAAACAAATCATTAAACACGATCGGACTCAGCGGATAGCACAAATCTACCAATTTTTGCGGTGGGCTGTAAAGTTGGCCGCCTTTGTCGGAAGGACTGATAATAAAAACGCCCATATCGTGACGTTTAGCAGCTTCTATTGCCGGCCAATTACTTTGATTGATGTAGTACCAATGCAAGTTAAGATAATCAAATTGATTGGTTTCAATTGTTTTGACAATCACATCCGTCGGCCCGTGAGTTGAAAAACCAATAAACCGAACTTTGCCTTCTGCTTGCAACTTTCTCGCCACATCCATGCAGCCACCCGGACGCATACAATCCTCTAGCAACTCCCACGTATTAATCCCATGTATTGATAGCAAATCGACGTATTCTAATTGCAAATAAGCTAAGGATTTATCAAATTCTTCGCGAAACTCCTGGGGGTTAGGTTTAGGAGTAATTTTAGTTTGAATTATCAACTGTTCGCGGGGAAACTTCGGTAATATCAACCCCAATTGCATCTCAGAAGTCCCGTAACCGCGAGCAGTTTCGATGTGATTGATGCCGCATTCAACCGAGTAGCGAATCGTCGCTTCTAGATTTTCCTGATTGTCATGTGGAATTTCATTTGCCGGCACGTCTTGCCATTTGTATTGGTATCGCATCCCCCCGCAGGAAAAGAGAGGCATGGATAATTCTGTGCGACCAAATCTGCGATATTGCATCATAAACAGTTGACAGTTGACAGTTGACAGTTGACAGTTGACAGTTGATAGATGAAGTGCCTGGTTTTTAGGATGGAGATTTATACACCACCCTAAAAATATTCCTCCGTCATAGAGGGGTTTAAACCCCTGAATTTTGACAATCAAAGTCAAGTTAAGCTGAAGTGCATTTAAATTGTATAGTCAAATTTAAGAAAAGTCTTGTGGGGTGGGCGTCTCGCCCGCCCTAAAAATACAATTTAGATGCGAAACAGCTTAACTCCCATATTGCAGCATTCTTCTGAACAGGCAAGATGCCTGTTCCACAAAGAGTTTTTGACCACCAGTAGGGCAGTTTTGACTATTTAGAAATCTCGCGGACTGCGGGTTTTCCGTCCTTGATTTCACCGACTAAAACTAAATCTGTACAGTTGACAAACAAGCCATTTTCTAACACGCCGGGAATATTATTCAAAGTTTTTTCTAATTCCCCAGGGTTGTCGAGATTGTCGAATTGGACATCGAGTACCATGTTACCTTGGTCGGTAATTACCGGGCCGGCTTTTTTGACTCCCATGCGGAGTTCTGGTTGGCCGCCCAATTTTTCGATGGCGCGCGTAACTGGTGTAATTGCCATCGGTATCACTTCGATGGGTACTCGAAAAGTCGAACCCAATTTATCTACGATTTTGGAACTGTCAACGACTACAATAAACTGAGTGGCGAGGTAATCGACAACTTTTTCGCGGGTGTGGGCTGCGCCGCCACCTTTAATTAAGTTTAGCTGCGAATCGACTTCATCAGCGCCGTCAATAGCAATATCTATTCTGTCAATTTCATCGAGAGTTGTCAGCGGTACTCCGTACTGTTTGGCTAACACTTCTGATTGAAAAGATGTCGGTACTCCCTTGATATCTTTGAGTTCACCTGATTTTATGCGATCGCCCAACGCTTGAATAGTATAAGCTGTAGTTGACCCGGTGCCGAGTCCGACAATCATACCTGATTTTACGCGATCGGCGGCAGCAAAGCCGACTTGCTGTTTCATCAATTTTACGGGGTCTTGTTCTGCGGTCATGTTGGATACTCCTCAATAGTTTTAAGATTGTATCACAGTCATTGGGCATTGGGCATTGGGCATTGGGCATTGGCAGCCCCAAGCGAGTAACAAATAACAAATAACAAATAACAAATAACTTCTTCCTTGCAATGAAAATCGGATTTCTCGATACTTATACTTGGGATTACAAAATTGAAACTCCTTACCGCGAACCTTTGGGCGGCACTCAGTCGGCTATTTGTTACTTAGCTGAGGCGTTGGCTGCACAGAAAAACGAGGTATTTTTGTTCAACAATACTTCGGAGTCGGGGATGTCGCGCGGGGTTGATTGCAGGCGCAGGGTGGCGGACAAATCTAATTTTGAATTGCTGCGATCGCTCGATTTTTTAGTTATCGTCAATATAGCCGGCAAAGCGCTGGAAATTAAGCCGCTTTTGGGCGAACATACTAAGTTGATTTTGTGGATTCATAACGAACCGGGTTTTGTCTTTCTCCAAGATTTTAACGATCGGCGAGAAATCAATGCTTGCGATGCTTTTGTATTTGTCAGCGACTGGCAGCGGGAGCAATTCCAGCGCTGTTTTGGGATTGACTCGCATCGCAGTTGTGTTTTAAGAAATGCGATCGCACCTTGTTTTGCTAACATTTTTGCCGGCGATATTTCTATCCTATCTCAGAAATATCAACCGCCAATTATAGCTTACACCAGCACTCCGTTTCGGGGACTAGACATTTTATTAAAAGTTTTTCCGAAAATCCGTCAAGCTGTACCTGGAACTAGATTAAAAGTATTTTCGAGCATGAAAGTACACCAAATAGACGACAATGACAATCAGCTATTTTTCGGTCAGCTTTACAGCCAATGCGAGGAAACAGAAGGCGTCGAGTACATCGGTTCCGTACCCCAACCCGAACTCGTCCGACAACTGCGTTCAGTCGCGGTTTTAGCTTACCCGAATACCTATTCGGAAACGTCATCTATTGCCGTGATGGAGGCGATGGCAAGCGGTTGCCGGATTGTGACGAGTGAATTGGCAGCTTTGCCGGAAACAACTGCGGGATTTGCCCGTCTAGTTTCAATGTCAGGGGTGGAAAATTTGGCATCGGTAACTAATTGGAACCGTGCCGACAAACCGGATTGGGAGGGATATACAAGCCGGTTTTTAGAGGCGACAGTCGGAGTTTTAAAAGAGGGCGCTCTTTCGGGCGGCGCAACTGCTGAAAATCTTCTGAGACAGCAGGTAGAATATATAAATCGAGGGTGTACTTGGTCTGTGCGATCCCGACAGTGGGTAGAATGGCTGAATAGTATTACTGTACAACCTGTAAGAGTGGCAGAGCAAATGATCACGGATTCGCTGGTGGATTTAGAAGCAGCTCAAGCTTATTTTGTCAAGGGAAATCGGCTGAAAGATGCAGGCAGGCTTGATGAGGCGATCGCAGATTACAAGAAAGCTTTAGAGTTTAACTGGGAAGATGTCGAATCTCACAAAAAATTAGCGGAAGTTTATGTTTTGCAAGGAGAATTTGAAAGCGCGATCGCCTGTTGCAATCTCGCTCTTAAATTCAAACCTAATTTTGCTCCGGCTTATTTGACAATGGGCAATGCCCTGCACGCTCAAGACAAGCTGGAAATGGCAATTAAAGCTTATTTGCAAGCTTTAGAAATTCAGCCGAGATTTGCCGAAGCTAGCGCGAATCTCGGCAGTATGTATTACAAGTTAGGGCAATTAACGCAGGCGGCAAATTTTTACCAAAAAGCTCTTGAAATTAATCCGATTTTGTGTTCTGTTAATGTGATGCTTGGCGATGTTTTGCAGCAGCAAGGAAAGTTAGATGCAGCAATTGCTTGCTATCAAAAAGTGCTGCAACTGCAACCGGGAGATGCCAGCACTGCGGAGAAACTATCGAGTTTAACCGCAGAAAAACAGCGGGAAACTGCCGATCGCAATTTTATCGAATTAGAACCAGAATCAGACGAACAGCAACCAGTATCTGTCAACAAAGATGAAGGTTACGGCTTGCAGCCTTCGAGTATCAATTTGCCGCCAGCGCCAACTACTGAAAATTTAAATACTCCGTTTACAAATCCCGCCGAAGTTTCCGAACAAGTTACCTCGCTGAATGTTCCAGATAGCGGACAGGTTGCTAATTATCAAGAAGTAGAACCGTACAAAAAACTGGCGGAAGAGTTTTTAATTCAAGGTAAAATTAAAGAGGCGATCGCAGCTTGTCAGCACGCGATAAAAAACCGACCAGATTTTATCCACGCTTACGTAACTTTAGGGAATGCTTTGCAAGCTGAAGGCAAAATTGAAGCTGCCATTCGATCGTATTCTCAAGCCCTAGAATTGCAGCCAAATTTTGCGGAAGTGCGCGCCAATATCGGCAGTATGTATTTCAAAATGGGGCGTTTAGAAGAGGCGATCGCACATTACCAGCAAGCCATTGCCCTGAGTCCAGATTTAGCGGGCGCTCACTGGAATTTAGGGAAAGTATATCACAAACACGGCAACATCGAAGCAGCGATCGCCTGTTTTAAAAGAACATCCGAACTCAACCCGCAGCTAGTCGGTGCAGATTTCCACTTTAACTTAGGTAATCGACTTTTCAGCGAAGGAAAGCGCGACGAAGCCATCGAAAGCTACTCCAAGGCGATCGCCATTAAACCGGATTGGGCCGAAGCTTACGGTAACATCGGCAGCGCGCGATCGCAACAAGGCAATCTCGACGCCGCCATCGCTAACTATCAGAAAGCAGTAACTTTAAAGCCGGAATTGGAAGTTCTGCACTTCAATTTAGGCAATTCTTTTTTGCAGCAATTCAAGTACGAAGAAGCAATTACTTATTACCAAAATACTCTGAAAATCAAGCCAGATTGGCCGGAAGTTCACGCTAACCTCGGCAGTTGTTTTTCCATGCAGGGGCGGCTGGAAGAAGCTTTAGCCAGCTACCAGCAAGCTTTGGCATTGAAACCGGATTGGGCAGAGGTTTACTGCCGGATGGGACACATTCAGAAACAAGATAAGCCGTTGGAGGCGATCGCGCATTTTGAAAAGGCGATCCAATGCAACCCCAAATTCAGCGAAGCCCACCAACAACTGTGCGACTTGCTAAGCCATTCCACCAACCTTGCCGGAGCCCGCAACGTAGCCGACAAATACTGCGAAAACTGTGGCGATGTCGCCCCAGTCATGTCAGCTACAGCCTACGTCTTTTCCTACCTGCAATCAGGTGTCAGCCAACAGGCAATTCAGAAACTCGAAGAAATCGAAAAACTTTGCTACGAAAAAGTCGAAAGCTTTAGCGTAATCGAACTAAAACTGCTTTACGAAATCTTCTTATTTGCAGTTTCCCACCTGCGAGACAACCGCGAAAA
Organism: Microcoleus pseudofavosus SVA1_A4; assembly: GCF_036700565.1. Lineage (NCBI taxonomy): Bacteria > Bacillati > Cyanobacteriota > Cyanophyceae > Oscillatoriales > Microcoleaceae > Microcoleus > Microcoleus pseudofavosus. Next base: position 25,365 of record NZ_JAUBPE010000053.1, on the reverse strand, counting down.
AAATGCCAGTTTCTACCGACTGATTGCCAAAGAATACTACAAAAAAGCCGTTCCGCAGCGCCCGGTTAACAGAATCAAATCCGCAAATTATCCGGGACAAAAGCCTTTAAAAATTGGCTTCCTTTCCAAACACTTCCGCCGCCACTCGGTAGGTTGGTGCAGCGAAGCTTTAATTCGCGAATTAAGCCGCATCACCCCCCACGTTCATCTTTACGTCACCGGGAAACTCAACCGAGATGAAGTTACGCAGCGGTTTGAAGAAATGGCGGGCAAGTTTTACTGGCCTAAAAAATATCCAAACGGCTTTGCTGATGGCGGCGAAATCCTCGCCGAAGTAGTGCAAGACAATTTGGATGTTTTAATAGACTTAGACTCGATGACAGTGCCAACAAATGTCGAAGTGCTGTACCAATATCCTGCGGGAATTTGCGTTTCTTGGCTGGGATTCGACGCGCCCTACATTTCAGACAATCACTACTTTCTGTGTGACGAACACACTCACCCGCCCGGTGTTGAAAAAAATTACTTAGAACAGTTAGTAAGATTGCCAGTTTGTTCGGTAGCAATTGGCGCACTGCAAAGCATTCCTGTGGATCGAGAAGCAATTAGAAATGCTCTCGGTATCGGCTTGGATCAAATGACTTATCTGTGCGTTGCGCCCGGTCGAAAAACAAATCCCGAAATGGTGCAAGCTCAAGTTAAAATACTCAAGGAAGTACCAGATAGTTTGTTAATCCGCAAAGGTCAAGGCGACCCCGATATTATTCACAGCACTTACCGCGAAGAATGCGAAATTCAGGGAGTAGATTTTGCTCGAATTAAGTTTATCGGGCAAACGAGAACTGAGGAAGAACACCGGGCTATTTATTACGTAGCCGACGTGCTTTTAGATTCCTATCCTTACAACGGGGGAACTCACAATTTAGAGGCTTTGTGGGCGAATTTGCCAGTGGTAACTCGATCTGGCGACCAATATCTTTCGCGGATGGGTTACGCATTTCTCAAAAGTGCAAATCTCGATGTGGGTGCGGCTTGGAGTTGGGAAGAATACACGCAGTGGGGAGTTAAGTTTGGCCGCGATGCTGGTTTCAGAAATGCGGTGAAACAGCATTTGATAAAATCTAAACAGCCAGAACATCTCGCACCTTTGTGGAATCCTAAAAAGTTGGCTGAGGAGATGTATGAGGTGTTTCAAAAATTGTTAGCTAAATAGACTGGGCATTGGGCATTGGGCATTGGGCATTGGGCATTGGGCATTGGGCATTGGGCATTGCAATCCCTCATTAGTTGTAAACTCCTTTGTTTCTCTGTTCTCTTCCTCTGTACCCTCTGCGCCCTCTGCGGTTCAATAAAAAAACAGATATCAGGTAGAGAAAAGCGATTTCTGGATACTTTGACGCAACAGTAAAGTTTTGTAACAAAATCCGTAAAAATGCGTAAAAATTCCGCGCCGAGTCTGATAGATAAATAGCTGATTCATAGTACCGCGATCGCACTAACTTTATTTATGCCAGTTAGGGCGATCGTTTTTTTAGCAATTCGTCAGAGGACTGATGACTAATATGGTGCGATCGCCACTCGATCGCGCCCGCCAGACTTAGCCCGATAAAGCGCCTTATCAGCAGCTTCAATCAACATTTTCGGGGAATTTTGACTTTCGGAAACGCCCGCAACTCCCAAGCTGAGAGTCACACAATCGCTGACAACAGACTTGATGTGGGGAATTGCTAAGGCTTTGACGCGCTGGCGGATTCCCTCAGCAACAGCCTGTGCAGCCGCGATATCCGTATTTGGCAAAATTACCCCAAATTCCTCGCCGCCGTACCTAGCAGCCAAATAAAGGCGTTCTGCGGGTGCGTTCGTGCAAGCATCCCCGATCGCCCGCGCCACTTGCTGCAAACAAGCATCCCCGGCTTGGTGGCCGTAATTGTCGTTGTAAAGTTTAAAACAGTCAATGTCGCACATAATCAAAGATAGCGGTTCCCCCGATCTCGACTGCTCCCATTCCCGGTTGAGCACCTCGTCAAACCGGCGGCGGTTAGCTAGCTGAGTCAGACTGTCCAAATTTGCCAACCCGTTCAACCGCTGGTTGGCAGCAGATAGCTGCTGGTAAAGTAAAGATTGTTCGATCGCGATCGCCACTTGAGTGCCCAACTGACTCAGCAAATCCATGTCAAACTGCTGCCACTGGCGGGGTGCCGAACAGTGGTGGGCAATCAGCAAACCCCACAACTTCGGCACTTGACAAGAAGGATTGCCGTCGCGGTGTTCGATTCCCTGCTGCACGATGGGCACGACCAAATTCGCTTTCACCTGACACCCCGCCAAAAAATTAACGTGACACTCGGCAAAATTAGAAGCGTGAATGTCCTCAATCGATCGAATTCTGCCCTTCAAATATTGTCCGACATAAGTATTAGCAAAACAGCAATCCTCGATCGCCATACCCATCAGCGGCATCCATTCTTCCCCAACCGACTCCACCACCACATCTCCGTTCCAATCTGGCCGGAAGCGGAAAATAATCACTCGATCGGTTGCCAAAAACTCCCGCACGGACGCTACTGTAGTGTTGAGAATATCTTTGAGATCCAGAGAAGAACGGATGCGCGATTGAATCTGCGCGATCAGGCGTTCCCGTTCTATTTGCTGCCGCAGCGCGACTTGGGCTTGCTTGCTTTGAGTAATGTCCCGACCTTCCGGCAGCAGCAATACTATTTTGCCAGTTTCATCCGCGACCGGTTTGAGAGAAAAATCAATAGTTGCCGTCCGGTTTGCACCTTTAAATTCCACTTCATAGCGGACAAATTCGCCTTTTGCCGATCGAGAAATCGCCTCTTGCAACTGTTCTCGAACTTCCTCAGAAACTCCCCACCACGGCAAGAGCCAAAACGGTCGGTTTGCCACATCCTGCAGCTTAATTCCCGCGAAATCCAGAGAAGTTTGGTTAGCTTCCAGCAGAGTGCCGTCCGGTTTCAACAAGCTCACAAATTGGAACGAAGAATCAAAAATTGCCCGAAAGCGCCGTTGAGAATCTCCCAACATTGCCGTCACCTTTTCGCGAGAAGTAATATCGCGGAAGCGCCACACCCTGCCAATAATATTTTGTCCGACTCGAATCGGCTGAGTGTAGCGCTCAAAAGTCCGGCCGTCTTTAAATTCAATAATATCGCAGCCTTCGGATTCCGCATCGCTATAAATTTCTTTAACTCTCTGCAAAAAAGCTCTTGGATCTCTAACTTGTTTGGTGAGAAATGTCAGCCGCACCGTTCTATCCATCGAGTTTCTAACTTCTTCATAAATCCCCCACATTTGGACTAACTTTTCGTTAAAACTAATCAGTTCTCCGGCGGTAGTAACGGCGAGAATGCCGTCTGCCGTTGCTTCCAAGGTAGCGTGCAGCAGAGAGCGCGATCGCTCTAATTCTGCTGCTATTAACTTGCGTTCCGTGAGGTTTCGCACTGCTTTTACCTGCACTAAACGCCCTTCCAAAACCGCAAATTTGCTGCGAACATCAGCGGGAAAAGCAGTTCCGTCCCGCCTGAGAAAAATTGTTTCGCAGACTGTATTGCTGGCAGCCGAAATCATTTGCGGCGCCTGTTTGTATGATTTCGGCGACAGCAGTTCCAGCAAGCTCATTCCCGCCATTTCCGCAGGTTCGTAACCGAACAGCTCGGCAAAATTGCTGCTGACGCTCAAAATTGTGTCGCGGTCAGCCACGGCAACTGCTTCAAAATAAGCTTCGGATTCGAGCAAGCTCGGTGCTGCTGTGCTGCTGCCATTTTCGCCGGAATAGCTGTTGTTAATTAGCTGTTGCAATTGCGTATTTGCCGAGTACAAAGCGGTCATGGCTTGCCTGTACATAGCAGTGCGTTTTTCGACTTTTGCTTCAAGTCGATCGCGATATTCTCGAAGTTTTTTTTCTACTCGCATTAAGTCGGTGATATCTATTGCAAACACGATCACGCCAGCGACTTGACCTGTTTCGTCGCGGTAAGGTATTTTATCTTTCCGCACCCAGCATTTTTGACCGGAGACGCTTGGCAGCAGTTCAATTTTTCCCTGTTTGGGAACGCCGGAATTGATTACTTCCAAATCTTCTAAATAATATTGCTCTGCTTCGTCTGGATAGATTTCATAAAAAGATTTTCCTTCTAATTGATCGGCGGGCAAACCTCTCGATGCAGCGGCGGCTTGATTAATTCGCAGCAGGCGGCTTTCCGTATCTTTGTACCAAATCATCGCCGGCACGGCATCAAAAATAATTTGCTGTTCTTGGTGCTGCCGGCGCATTTCTGCTTCTACTTGTTTTCTTTTAATTCTTTCTTGTTGCAGTTTTTTGTTGGCGTTTTTGAGTTCGGTCGTGCGTATTTTTACTCTTTCTTCTAGTTTTTCGCAGTATTTGTTCAGCAAGTTTTGCTGCTGTTTCCGCCGCAGTGATTCTAATTTAAACTTTTCGCTAGCTGACCAACTTGATGATACAAAGTTTGCTAAAATTTGGGTGAATTCCTGTTCTTCTTCCGTCCACTCACTGCCGGAACCCTGGCGTTCGACGCTGACTATTCCCAACCTTTGACCTGCCAGCACAATCGGTACGTTTAACAGGGAAGTCGTGCCCCGACCTGCAAAATAAAGACCGACAAGTTCTCGCGTTCTCGGGTCATTTTCTGCTGACACGGTTGCGATCGCACTTGCGGATTTTAAGGCTTGAAAATACGCCGGACAGTCGGCTGCTGTGATGATTATTTGTACGGAATGGACTTTCGTATTCTGTTCGTAAAGGTCGATGCAGTGAAGCTGCGTTTTGTCTTCGCCGTACAGCCAAATGCTGGCTCGATCGCAGTGGAAAATACTGACAGCGGTTTCTGTTACTTCGCGGATGAATTGTTCTATATTGTTGCGTTCTGTAATTTGAATTTGGGCTAATTTTGCGATCGCCAAAGTTGGACTGCGCCAATTTTCTCTCAGGTTCGGCGGCGCTGCTACCAGTGAAGCAGCCTTAATTTCTTCGCAAACTAACAGTACAGCCGGCCCCTGGAAATTGGCAATTGAGCCACCCTCGCTATTTTCCTCTATTATCCAGTCTACCTCCGTCATGGCGCGCGCGGTTGCTTTTACCCAGATAATCCTGGCGTCTTTGCAAGTCAAGCGGCCTTCCCAACAGGCAACTTTTGAAGCAGGCGTACCGTTTTTCGGATGTGCCAATCCGGCAAATTCTGCTTGCATTTTACCTTGATCTTGGCAGTAAAATATGTTAAAAATTGAATGACAAATTAATTCCTGCGATTTGTAGGCGAGGCGAGACTCGCCGAATTGATTGAGCGAAAAAACCCTTCCCAAAGCGTCTAGAACGAAGTAAATACCCGGAAAATAGTCGTAGAGAGTTCGATACCAATCCTGTTCGACTTGTTTGCTGCACGAAATTTTTGGTGCCGCGAGCTCGCCGCCCGTGCCTGTCAAGTCAGAATTGTTGGTTTCTGGGTTGCTTGAATGACTTTTTTTAGCAAACACTTTTAAATTAACTCGAGTGTTATTAATTTTACTTTCTGGAATTTAACTTTTTTGTGAAACTAAATTAAACCTGTTATTTGATAAAATTTACAAACTGTAACAAAATTACAATTTGTCCAGCGCGCTGGTTTTCGCCTTCCCATGTAAGCCCTGTGTTTGTTTGTAGTTGGTAGACTGTCGGTCGGCGATATTTCCCGCTAGTTGCGGCGCCATCCGGTTTAGCTGCAATTACCCAGTCTGTACTTCCAGCATCCTCCACAATGGAATAAATCGGCAATAAATGGTTTTAGGTATCTATGATAACACTCAAATATCTAGTGTTGGGACTAACTTACTTGGGTTTGGGGTTGGGATATTTGCCCGGGCTGCGGATGAACCGGGCGGCGATCGCCATTGTCGGGTCAGCTTTTGCGGTGGTTTTGGGCATACTCGACCTGAAAACTGCTTGGCAGGCGATCGACCCAGGTACGATCGTTTTTTTGCTGGGAATGACGATCGTTAATTCAGCCTTAGAAGCATCGGGGTTTTTTCAACTAGCTTTAGAGTTTTTAACTCGCTTTACTCGTTCTCCTTTCGGCATTTTAGTAGCTGTTACTTTTGGCAGCGGTATTTTATCAGCATTTTTTCTCAACGACACTACTGCTATTTTGCTCGCCCCCTTAACACTCACTCTAACTCGCTCTTTATCTCTCAATCCTCTCCCTTATCTTTTGGCTTTAGCAGGAGGCACTAATTTAGGTTCGGTAGCGACTGTGAGCGGCAACCCGCAAAATATTCTCGTCGGTTCTTTTTCGGGAATTAGTTATTTGGAATTTGCCCGCTCTCTCGCACCAATAGCTTTAATTTGTTTGCTGGTTCAAGTAGCTTGGCTATACTTGCTTTATCCAGAAGTGCGTTCTTGCAAATCTTTGCCGGAGGTTCCCCAAGTCCGGTATCGATTGTTCAAACCTTTACTAGCAAAAAGTTTGTGGGTGACAGCAGGACTTTTAGTAGCTTTTTTAGCGGGTGCACCTTTAGCAGAATCTGCCTGGATAGCTGCCAGTATATTGTTAATTACTAGGCGCGTCAAGTCCGATCGCATTTTGCAGCGCGTGGATTGGAATTTGCTAGTGATGTTTGCGGGATTGTTTGTGGTGACTAAAGCAACTCAACAACTCGGTTTGTTGGACAATTTAACTAATTTGACTGCTACGCCGCTGAGTTTGTTGGGAGTAACAGTAATTCTTTCTAACTTAATTTCTAACGTACCGGCGGTGTTAGTTCTGCAATCGGTGATTGTCAAAACAGATACACAAGCTTGGCTGTTGTTAGCAGCGGGTTCTACTCTAGCGGGTAATTTAACTTTGTTGGGTTCTGTGGCTAATTTAATTGTAGCTGAAATTGCAGGAAAATCAGGCGATCGCCTGACTTTTAAAGAACATTTGCGGTTCGGGCTGCCGCTGACTTTCATTACTTTGGGAATTGCGTATTTTTGGCTGTACTAAAAGGCTATAATCATTGAACTATCATGCTCGTACAATTAAATTTTAGCCTCGCGCTTTTACCTGTGCCAACTAAATTTGTTTTCCATGAACCGCAGAGGGCGCAGAGGGCGCAGAGGGGAGATGAGAAGAGAATAAATGAGAGGGAAAGAGGTAGGTTTATAGCCGAGGGCAGATTTCGATATAAAGTCTTTAGGTGTCTGTTTTGGACACAATTGTAAAACTCGCGATTTTCCAAGGCTCTATCTTAAAACCTCGTCTTTCGGGCAACTTTTCCGACAAATTTGCAGGTCTTTCTAGCAAATCTACTGCCTCTACAATCTCTAATCCCAAATCGCTATCCAATTCTAGCACAGCCTCTTTCCCCTCGGATTCGCAACAGCGCAAAATCCACACATTAGAATCATCTTCCGACTGTTTAAACGCCATCAAAACTAAATTGTCTGCCGACAAATCCAAGAACTTGCCAACTGCGGATAAATTCTTGTTTCGATTTTCTCCCAACTGCGGCAACACTTTTACTAGCAGCGGCAAATTCAACTCGCAGCCGCGCCGAACTGTGCCGGCCTCTTGCCAATTTCCAGCGTGGGGATAGACTGCACAAGTAAATTCCGAAACTCCTACATCTGCTTGTTCATCGGGCCAAGTTGAACCCCGAAGTAAAGTCAGCCGAATTCGATTCGGTTGAAGGTCGCAACCGTATTTGCAATCGTTGAGCAAACTCACTCCAAAACCGTCATTGCTGATATCAGTCCAGCGCAAAATCGGGACTTCCCATTTGGCTTTTTCGGCGGGTGTTTGCGGCTTGGTTGTGCGATCGATCGCACCGCCGGGAATTTCGCAAGTTGCAAAATCTGCTTCTACATTTAACCCAAAGGCTGCTTTTACTAAAACGTGCTTTTCTTGCCAATCTGCCACTGTCTTGATTTTCAGCAGCGGCGAACCTATTTCTACTATATAATCTTGGCAAAACTCCGATTTACCAATTTGTCGGACTGCGCGCAAACTCTGCCGTATTTCTCCCTGCTCTACCCAATAAATATCTTTCAGTGTCGGCGCGGGTAATTGATGTTTTTCATAATTTGGATCGATGTTCCAAGCATCCCAATATTGACCGCTGTCTTGAAATGCTTGCAGTTGATTGCCGCCTGCTGCATTCAGGACTTCTCGGTTATTTACTTTATCCCAAATGCTGGATAAATCCCCAGTTTTGCCGTCTACTGTTGCCCGAATAAATTCATTTTCTAAAACCATTTGTGCGGCTGCAAAAGGCGTTTCTTGACTAACTGTGTTTTTTTGTGCTATACCGTATGTAAGTTTTGATAACTCTGTCTTTTTTTCGGTTTCTGGACTCGCGGACGCATTATCCACAGTTTGAGCGTCTTCACGGCAGAGCCAAAACACCCGGTAGCCAACGGCGGGGAGATTATTTGCCCAGAATAACAGTGTAGATTGCGATTGGAGTCGATCGCCCCTGACAATCTGCGAAGCCAATCGCCGTCGGGAAAAATCGTAAATTTGCCAAGCTGAATCAGCCGAATCGGGAAGGGTTACGGCGACAACCTCAGAGCGCGACCAATTGAGAGTATTGAAAACTAAAATCGGTTGAGCGTCGGGCTGCGGAGGGGAAGGGAGAGAAATTTGAGCCGAGATTGCATCCAAAGATTTTAGCAGGATTTCGCGGCAAGCGCGATCGACCTCGACCCATCCTAGATTAGCATCCGCGTAAACTTGGGCGATCGCAGAACCGGGCAAAATATCGTGAAACTGGTTAAACAAAATTTGTTTCCAAGCTGATTCTAACTCGGATTTCGGATAAACCGCACCGGTGCAAATCGTTGCCAGCGAAGACAGCAACTCCGCTTGGTAGAGCAATTCTTCGCAGCGGCGGTTTTGGCGTTTTTGGTCGGCGCGAGTCGTGTAGCAACCCCGGTGGAATTCTAAATAAAGTTCGTCTTTCCAAACGGGGAGAGTGCGGGGAATAGTTTTTAGTTGTGAGATGGGAGGATTTGCACCCGAAATTGCCGACAAGTTTGAAAATTCTCGCGCCCGCAAAATCTCCTGATTATCCGGTTTTGCAACATCACTTTCCTGCGAACTTTCCGCAACTTCCGGCAAAAACTGACTCTCAATCAAAGACAAATAATCAACCGCTTTCGCAAACTCCAACTTCGGGAAAAAAGGCGACATTTTCCAGCGTTTCGCCACCTCCAACATATCACGAGTCGGGCCGCCACCGTGGTCGCCAACCCCAGGCAACCAAAGAGCATCTTGCAAACCCGTCTTAGCTTGCCAGTCAAAAGCATGACTTGCCATTTTTACAGATTCTATGCCTTCACCAATTGGAGGAGACATCATGCTAAATATTTTAGTACCGTCCAACCCTTCCCACCAAAACACACCGTGGGGAAATTCCGTTGAATCGTTCCAGCGCAACTTTTGCGTCACAAAATAATCAACTCCACCGTCGCGCAAAATCTGGGGTAATTGCCACCCAAAACCGAAAGTATCCGGTAGCCAAGCTACCCGCATCAATTCCCCAAATTTTTCTTTTGCATAACGCTGTCCGTAAAAAACTTGCCGCACCATTGATTCAGCGGAAATCAAGTTTAAATCCGGTTCTACCCACATCCCGCCGATAACTTCCCAACGTCCGACGGCCACCTGTTTTTTAATCGCAGCAAATAAGTCCGGCCGATGTTCTTCCATCCAAGCATAAAGCGCCGGAGTTGAATGGCAGAAAATCAAATCAGGAAACTCCGATTGCAATTTCAATACCGACTCAAAAGTTCGCTCGGCCGCTTCCCAAGTTTCCGGGACAGGCCACAGCCAAGCTAAGTCTAAATGAGCGTGACCGACCAAATAAATTTTACCTGTATATATAGATGTCTGCTCGCCGCTTTCTCCTATATATATAGATGTAGCATTGCTATTTTCTCCAACCTGACAAACCTCATCCCTTCTTCCTCCCTCTGCGCCCTCTGCGGCCTCTGCGGTTCTATCCTCTAAATCCCCAGAAAAAGATGTCCGATCGCCACTTTCTCCTATATATATAGATGTAGCGTTGCTATTTTCTCCAACCTCAAAAACCTCATCCCTTCTTCCTCCCTCTGTGTTCTCTGCGGCCTCTGCGGTTCTATCCTCTAAATCCCCAGAAAAAGCCCGCAGATATCCCAGTAAATTGTGCCGCAAAACAGACAGGGAGCGATCGAACTTTTCGCGATCGCACACCGCCGACCAATCGATCGAACCAAGCGCCAAATCAATCTCAGATTTCAGCATTTCCCCTTTGACAAGAATTGCGCGATCGGCTAATATTTCAGTGGGGAGGTATTGGAAATTTAAATTTTCCAGATTACCGGACAGCGAATTTTGCAAAATCTCTAATTCGGCAGCCACAAAACCCGGATCGAAACAAGCAGAGTCAGCAGCTTCGTACAAACAAATCGATCGCACTAAAGCACCGCTATCGTGACCCGGACTTACCAACCGCAAAATAACTAAAAATTCATCTCCGGGATTTGCCGACGAACTCAACAAAACTCGATCGGCACAATCAAATAGATCTCCCCGTCCGACTAACTCGCCGTTCACAAAAATCTGAGCATCTTCCGCCCACCAAGTCAAGCCCAGCAGCAACCGCAAACCAACCACAGGATAGCCGTGCAAATTGTCAGGAATTACAAATTGCTGGCCCAGATACAAAACTTGCTTCCCAGACGGCCAAGCAATATGTCCTTTGCCATTAAGTTCGGCAACAGGCCTGTTACAAATATTTACCGAAGAGACAGCAGAGTCAGAATCGCAGTACCTCCAACCAGACTGAACCTCCACTTGGCTGAGGCGGCGCAACTTCTCGACAACTTCAGAAATATTATTGCTCGCAGGTGACACAGAAGCGCTCATATTTCGCTAAAATAGGAATTGTGTATTAATCAAAGATTCGGATCGAACTCACATCTTGCACTATTCTCAAGAACAGGCAAGATGCCTGTTCCACAAAGAGTGAATTTTCTTGTGGGGTGGGCATCCTGCCCGCCCGTAAAAGGCTTATTGACATTGGTGCAATATCTTATATCGAACCGCGAAGACGCTTGTGACGCGAAGAAATAAAGGTTTCAGAGAATTTGAAACTGCGATTAATATCTCGCTTTGATTTTACAGCAAATTCAGCAATTCCGGCGCCAATCTAAAATCTGAATTCAATAATTAAACTTATGTCCAACGGTTACTACGGCCCATACCAAAGCCGACTATTAAATTTTATATCGAAACAGTCCCGCCAAGTTGCCGACAATTGCGATCGAACTTGGCGTCAAATTAAAGAAGCAACTCTCACCGCCACCCAAATTCTGCTTTATCCAGCTTACCTGCTGGTGCAAAGTTCCCGAATGCTGGGCCGACAGTTGCGGGAATCAAGCCAAAAAGTAGATTTACCGGAACTGCAAGAATTTGGGGGCGACGAAAATCCCGATTTGCCACAAAATTGGTATCAAGGAGAAATTTCCGAGGAAAGTTCGATCGCTGAAATTTTGCACCTCGCCGAAAATTTGCTAAACTCGTCGCAAACCGCGAAAACTTTGACCAGCTTCCCGCTGTTAATCAATCAGGGAAATGCTGCAACTGGGAAAGCCGCTAGCGATTTACCTCCGGCAATCAATTTTAGCGGACAAACCGCAAAGCATCAAACAACTTCACTATTAGAACACTCGCTTGTTCAAACTCAATTAAAACCGAAACCGAAAGTTGAGGGAATCGCCAGTTTTATCCCAGCCCGCACTTTAGTATTGGTCGGAGGTGAAAATCGGATATTAGATATTTTGACACCCGAACAGCAGGAACTGCTCGAAGGTCGCATAACTTGGGAAATTGCAAACGGCGGGCCAGGGCGGCGGGAAATTGCCCAAAAAGAATTAAAATTTAATCTCGGTTTGGAGTCTGCTGCTAAAAAATCTCAGATTCCGCCGGTGCGTCGTTTTTGGGAATTGATGGCCTGGCTTCAGACGAGTCCGGTTGCTCTGAAAAGAAATCAGTTTGGAGAATCAATTTTTGCGGTTAAAAAATCGATCGACCGCAATCTCATCCTAGTCCAAAAAGCCCGCGCCCAGATCGAAGCAAAAACCGCACCGCCCTCAATTGCTGAATCGAATTCGCTCGACCGCAATACCCCAAAACTAGAAACTAATTTTAACAGCAAGTTCGATCGAGCTGCCAATTCTCTCTCCTTTGTAACATTGCTCGATCGCGCCGCCGTCAACCTCGAAGAATTTACCCTACCGCCACCGACAAAAACAACCGCCGAACCCACAGCCCACTCCGGGGTAAAAATTGATACATCCGGCGCGGAAACAAATTTAGATTTGTCAGCCCGCGAAATCCTGGAAAAATACGCTCGAAACATCGAACAAATGATTTGGTCGTCAGTAGACTACCTCGTGGGCAAAGAAACGGCAGCCAGTGACAATACGGAGAAAGCAGTTGCCATTCAGTATTATTTAAAACAGCGAAAAGAACAAGAAAACACGCAAAACAGCCCAGAGGTCGATCGACCGTGGTTGAATTGGCAAGACTTATTCGGGGAAGCAGCACCGCAGCATTTAATTGAGAGAAGTTCCGAACCAGAGACAGCACAAGCGGGCCCAAAAGTCAAGCAGGAAATTGCAGAATTAAGAGAATTGGCAGAAGGTCGATCGACCGCAGTCTCAATATCCCCTTACCCCGAAGCAATTCACCGCCTGCTGGGGCAGCTAAAACAAAGCTTGCTCGCAAAAAGTTCAAAAAGTCAACCCCAAACAGCATCTGATTTAGCAGTTACTGAAAAAAATAGCTCTGCACTCTCCGCAGAATCAGCCCCGGGGCGCGCGCCGGAAACCCAAGTGCCAAAAAACACAAACCCTAACACCGCACAAAACAGCCAATCCGCAGCAGCAATCGCCCCGCAAACCAGCAGATACACCCCCGCAAACCCCCCCGCAGAGCCAAAAAATCAGAGCGCAGCCGTCCAACCCGAGGGCGACTACTTAGAAACAAAAGCAGAATCGATGGGATACATTAAGCACCCGCTAGAACAAGTGCTCGAATGGCTCGATTTAGTCATGCTGCGGCTAGAAAACATCGCGGAGCAACTCTGGAATTGGGCAAAAAGCAACTTGCCAACAATCCTCAAAAGCAAAGATAAAATTGACTAATCTTTAGCATATGATAAAAAAGTTGCGGCAACAGCAGCAAATCAGCTCAGTATTATCCCATCTTTGGAGACTCCCACAGTGCTAACCCTCAAAATCGTAGTTAATGTAGTTGTCCTATTTTTTGTTTCCCTGTTCATATTTGGATTTTTGTCCAATGACCCAGCCCGGAACCCCAACCGCAGAGACATGGAATAAACAAGTTATCTCGGCCGCTTGCTGGGAGGCACGCCACCGCAGCCCCCCAGCAAGCCCGCAAACCCACGAAAATTAGTCGAACAAAACTTGACCTCGCACTGACTCAGCGAGGTTATCTTGTGGCGAAAGCAACTTCTGAAAGCCGCCATCTTCCGGCGCGCCAAAGCCACTGCAAATTTTAGATGTCAGATTAATGTTTAAACAGTTGCCTTTTAGATGCAAAATTTTCAATAATTTGCACCCTATAAAATCTAAAATCTAAAATCTAAAATCGGATGACTTACCTGTTGTAACTATGCCCTATCCGGTACCGCCGCCAGAACCCTCTGCCATCATCTACATCGCAAAGCCAAAAAAAGTCGCCCTCACTGTGGCGGCCGGCGATGGAGACACCCGCAGCAACCCCGCAGAAATACCGGAACCAAGCCCAGATATCGTTCAGCCAGAACCCACACCGGCCCCAGCAGAACCCGCAGCAGCACTCCTCGGCACCACCGGCCAGCCTCCAGAAATCGCTGACCCCCTAGCGGAAGTGGAACGCGGCGACGCAGTGGTAGGATTTCAGCGTCGGGCTCCTGTGGGAGAACCCAAAACTGCGGAAACTCCGAAAGATTCCTCGTTTACAGCTTACCAGTTGGGTTCGGTAGAAAATGCCGTTTCCGCTCGGAATCGGCAACGAACCGCAGAGGCGCAGAGAAAAGAAGACAAGAATGCTCCCGGACAGCAGGAAAGTTGGTATCAGGCCAAAGGTCAGCAGTTAAAAGATAACTATCCCGAACCTGCGGAGATTACCGTTCCAGAACCGGCGCCCGAACCGCTTCCTACCGAGCAGCAGCAGTTCGAGATTCCAACACCGGGCACCGCCCCCACACCCGGAACGCCAAGAGCGCCGCAACCGAAGCCCAAACCAGCGCCGCCGGGAGTCCGCACCGCGCCTTCTAGGCGGACTGTTCCGTTTCCGGTGAGTCCGGCCGATACTATCGAAATTAAGGCTGACAGCCAAGAATTCGACGACAAGCAGCAAATTGTTACGGCGGTTGGTAATGTGGTCGTGCGGTTCCGGCAAACTGTGATTGATGCCGATCGGGCGATCGTCAACTTAGTCACCCGCCAAGTGGTAGCATCCGGCAATGTCGCCTATACCCGCGGGCAACAAGTAGTGCGCGGCCAGCAGATGGAGTTCAATCTCGGCCTCAACAGCGGCGCAGTCGAACAAGCCAGCGGCGAAATATTCCTGCCCGCAGCAGGTAGCGAATTGACCCCCACACTGCCTACAGATATTAGTGCTGGGACGATTCTGGAACAGCCTCTGAGCGATCGAATTACCAGCCAGCAGCCCCTGCGCGGAGTCAAATCCTCCGGCGCCGCTACAGTCACTATCGGCGGCGGCGGACAGCTAGCAGCCCCCCAAGTGGTCGGCGCCGTCAACCGCATCCGCTTTGAAGCAGACCGCATCGAACTGCTGCCAGACGGCGCAAGGGTAGCAACCAACATTCGGATTACTAACGACCCGTTTTCCCCGCCGGAATTTGAATACAGGGCCCGGAGGGCGACGATTAGAAGGATTTCGCCCACGGCTGAGGAATTGGTCACAAATTCGCCCCGCTTGGTGTTCGACAACCGCGTGAAAATACCCGTGTATCCCCGCAGGCAAGTGTTTGACAGCCGGCAGCAGAACGGCCCGTGTTTGACTTTTGGTTACGACGGGGGGGACAGAGGCGGTTTGTATGCCGAGTGCGGTTTTGAGGTGTTGCAAAACGGGCCGGTGCGGCTGACCCTGACGCCCCAAATTTACCTGCAGCGGGTCGTGGCAGATCGCGGCGGCAACCCATTTTTTCCCGACAGCTACGGGCTGAAAGCGAGGTTGAGCGCTAGTCTGGGCCCGCGCACCAGGCTCGACGGATCGGCAATATTTCTGAGTTTTGAGAATTTCCCGAACTTGCCGGAAGACAGCTTTCGGGGCAATTTGCGCCTGCGGCAGTCGATCGGCACTCACTCTCTGGCAGCAGAATACAGTTATCGCGATCGGCTGTTTAACGGTTCTCTGGGCTATCAAACCGTGCAGAGCAGCCTCGGGGCAGTCCTCACTTCCCCAGTCATCCAACTCGGAGGCACTGGCATCAATCTCAGCTACCAAGCCGGCTATCAGTTTATCAATGCTGACACCGATCGAGCAGACTTGCTCGAACCAGTGCGGGAAAACAACCGCGTCGATCTCGGCCGCGCCCAAGCCAGCGTCGCCTTGAGCCGCGGCTTCAACCTCTGGCAGGGCCAACCGCTGCCCCGCACTCCCACCCAGGGTTTGAGGTATACGCGGACACCGGTGGTTCCTTTCGTCCAACTGGCCTTGGGAGTCCGGGGAGTTGGCACTTCTTACAGCAGCGGCGATCGGCAAAATTCGATCGCCAGCAGCATCGGCATTCAAGGACAGTTCGGCCATTTCTCCCGCCCTTTCCTCGATTACACTGGATTTAACGTGACTTATACTCAGGTAGCGCGGGACGGCATATCGCCTTATTTGTTCGATCGCTTAGTAGATTTGAAAGTTCTTTCTTTTGGACTTGTCCAGCAAGTTTACGGAGGGTTTCGAGTCGGGTTTCAAAGTGCTATTAATTTAGAGAGCAGGGAAACAATCAGTACGAATTACACTTTAGAATACAGCCGCCGCAGTTACGCAATTATTTTGCGTTTTAATCCTGAGCGTCAAGTCGGCAGCCTGACTTTTAGAATTAGCGACTTCAACTGGAACGGCACTCCCCAACCTTTTTCTGGGGACGCGCGAACTGTAGAAGGAGGCGTGCGTTTATCCGATTAATTCAATTGGCTAATAGGGAATTGGTCATTGGGTATAGGGAATGGTAATTGGTAATTGGGTAATTGGTAATTGGTGGAACCAAAAGACAACAGTCAACAGATAACAGTCAACAGTCAACAGATAACAGTCAACAGTCAACAGTCAACAGTCAACAGTCAACAGTCAACAGTCAACAGTCAACAGTCAACAGTCAACAGAAAACAGTCAACAGTCAACAGTCAACAGACAACAAATGACAGAAGTGACGGCAATATCTGCACAAGCAGCGGCTCTGCTGGTTCACTACGGTTTTGACCTAGGTGGCAAAAAAGCAGAGAAATTGGCGGGTGAATGGCTGACCAAGTATCCCGGCTATTGGCTGCGTTTAGCAGTGGTTGAAGCGCTTTATCAAGGGCGCTACAAGGCTGTTTCTGTCGGACAGCTATTGAGCATGTGGCATCGGATAGGTCAACCGCTCTATCATTTCAATCGCGAGTTTGAACGCTTGGTATGCAACAATTTCCCTCAAGATTTAACCCTTGAAAGAGATGCTCAACACCAGCAGCAAGATATACTTTTCTCGAACCAGGAATCGGAAGTCGGTGTCGCAGAGTTAGATTTGCTGCCGTCAGAGCCCCAGATCGATCGCGCGCCCGGTGCAGAAATCCCGAACACAGAAGCCCAGGAAATAGAAAAATTGCCCGCAGCCGACGATCGCACAAAAGAAAATACAGAAGTTGTCGTATATGAAGATGTGGCTATTAACGCCCTAGCCGATCGAGCCGAGGCCGATCGCTTATTAGCGGACAAACCTGTGACAAAATCATTCCCAGTTGTCAAACACACTGATTTTCACACCAAGTTAAAAGCCATTGCCAGAGAAGGCCGAAGAAAGAAGGGAGAAAGCAGAAATAAGGTGTAAACTTTGGGCATTAGATAGTTGTTTGTCACCGTTAACTTTTCGGACTCCCTCCCATCCGAATTTCCGAACAAAAAGATGCTTGTTCCTTACCGTTAGCTTGCTTGACAACGCTAGTCCGAAGCCGCAGGTTGGGCATGAGATACCACAGCCTTTCTTCGGCATGGATGGTGTCTGATTCTGTAATCAATGTCAGCACATCGTCGGCGCCCATCACGTAGCGGCTGTTTCCCTTGTCTTGCAACACTTTGCCAACGCTTGGATTGTCGGGATTTGGTACGATCGCTAGTATTGTAGAACCGATTTGTTTAGCTTGGTTGCGATCGGGAACACCGTCCCAACTAATCCGAACGCCTTTTAGCTTAGTTGAGGCCGGGTTAATCGAGTGCTGTTGGCAAAGTTTAACGACTGCTGCATCGCTAGCTGTCAGCATTTCTATTTTGAGGTCGGATTTACCTGCCTGCAATTCCCCAGAATTGAGATTGTGTACGGTACGCTGAGAAAACCATTTGCCTGCACTTAACTCGAAAAACTCGATAACGTCCATGAAATTTGTCTCTAAACTCAAATACTGCTTTATTTTCGATCGCGACTTGCGGGCTAGGGAGTCAAAAACCCGGTTTCTTCCTGCACACCTAGCGGCCAAACCAATGATTTTTGCTAGAAACCCGGTTTAAGAGTGCAAGTCCTATTCTATATTTTAAAGGAATGGGGAGCGCCTGCAAAACTTTCCGAGAGCTTTGAATGATAGCAGATTGCAGGTGCGGTTGAGGTACGAAGCCCAACCGGGGGGACATCTGCCTCGCTGATGCGACGCAATTGACCAAAAATTAGAGCAGCCGGCCTCGCGTTTCGTTATAAAAAGTCTTGTTAGCAGATCAAACTAAGATTGTCGCCCATCAAAATTTTTAGCTTGAGTGTGTCGATCGACAATCATCGCCCAAAGAGCAGCTATGTTAAGAAAGACAACGATATATGTCAGCTTTTGTAGATCGATCGGTAAATTTGGCGCTGTTGAGTTGAATTATATTGGCTGCGGTTGACGGTAATCGCACTCCTTGAAAATTCAGAAAGCAGACTCAGACTAAAAAACGAGCAATTCATCGAACCATCACCAAACCGAGGGCAGCAGCCCGTAGCAAAGAGCATTCAAATATGTCATGCTAAATCAAGAGAAAAGATTCTCGATCGGGTTTTCGGCAGGGTACAGCTAGCGATCGTATACATTTAAAAAAGACATCCGTAAATTTATGAGCGAGTTTACAGAAGGGCTGGATAAAATGCAGCCCGCCGAACAGATGCACTGCCTGGAAATCCTGCCAAATCAGCTAGCAGCGACTTCAGACTCAGAGAAATTATACAGCCTACTAACAGATTACAATTTTATTGAAGCCAAGCTGTCAGCATCGGGAGTGCAGGCGCTAATAGAAGATTACGATTTAGCAACAAGTCCCGATATTATAACCTCAGACCAAAAAGCCGACCAACTAAAATTAATCCAAGAAGCAATTCGGCTTTCTGCCCACATTCTAGCCAAAGACCAAACCCAACTAGCAGCCCAACTAATTGCCCGCTTGATGCGCTTTGAAAGTCCAGAAATTCAACAACTGCTAGCACAAGCAAAACACCAAAAAAAACCCTGGCTGCAGCCGCTAACCCCCAGCTTTACTCCTCCCGGCGGGAGATTGCTACGCACCCTTACCGGACATACAGATTGGGTACAAGCTGTAGCAATCACCCCCGACGGCAAGCGGGCAATTTCTGCGTCCTCCGACCACACTCTCAAAGTTTGGCACTTAGAAACAGGAGAAGAACTTTCCACCCTCAAAGGTCATCTTACCTACGTCAATGCTGTAGCTGTCACGCCCGACGGCACCAAAGTAATTTCCGGTTCTTGGGACAATACTATTAAAATTTGGGATTTAGAAACGGGAACAGAAATATTGACATTTGCAGGCGATACTTTTGCGGTAGAAGCAGTAGCAGTAACACCCGACGGCAAGCGAATAATTTCTGGTTCTTGGGACGGCAGCATAAAAGTTTGGGATTTGTCAACAGGGGCAGTAGATTTAAACCTCAAAGGTCACAGCAGTTTTGTGCAGTCCGTAACAGTAACTCCTGATAGCAAACGGTTGATTTCTGGTTCTGGAGACAACAGCATTAAAGTCTGGAACCTAGAAACGGGAAAAGAACTTTTTACTCTCACCGGTCATGCAGACTGGGTAAAAGCAGTAGCAGTTACTCCCGACGGCGAACAAATAATTTCCGGCAGTTACGACGGAACTGTTCAAGTCTGGAGTTTGTCAGAAAGAAAGCAACTTTTCACTTTAGGAAAACACGGCAGTTTCGTTCAAGCTGTGGCAGTCAGTCCCGACGGCAAACGAGTAATTTCGGCTTCCGGCGACAAAACGCTGAAAGTTTGGAATCTGGAAACAAAAGAAGAACTTTTTACTTTTACCAATCACATCGCCCCAGTCAATGCTGTGGCTGTTACCCCCGACGGCAAGCGGATAGTTTCGGGTTCCTCTGACAAAACTCTCAAAGTTTGGCACTTAGAAATAGGAAAAGAAAATTTATCATTTGCAGGTCACAATGACTGGGTAAATGCTGTAGCAGTGACGGCGGACGGTACTAAAGCGATTTCCGGCTCTGGAGACAACAGCATTAAAGTCTGGAATCTTGAAAACGGACAGGAAATTTTTACTATTTCCGGTCATAAAGATTGGGTAAAAGCGATCGCGATAACAGCGGATAGCCAGCGAGTAGTTTCGGGTTCCGGCGACAAAACTGTCAAAGTTTGGAATCTAGAAACCGGACACGAAATCTTTACTTTCAGGGGTCATACAGACTGGGTAAATTCTGTGGCAGTGACGGCAGATGGAACGATGGCGATTTCCGGTTCTGGAGACAAAACTATTAAAGTTTGGAGTTTAGAAACAGGAGAGGAACTTTTTACTTTTTTAGGTCATGAGGACGGGATAAAAGCTGTGACAGCTACTCCCGACAGCAAGCGGATTATTTCGGCTTCCGGCGACAAAACTCTGAAAATTTGGAGTTTGGGGAAAGAAAAGAATATTTTGGCACATTTCTGGAATTTAGCCGTCAAAAATCTACTTTTTACTCTCAAAGGTCATGAGAGTTTTGTGAATGCTGTGGCAGTTACGGCGGATGGCAAATGGGCGATTTCTGGCGGGCGGGAAAACAATCTGAAAGTTTGGGATTTGTCAAGTAGAAAAGAAATTTTTACTTTGGTAGGTCATGCGGATGCGATAACATCTGTGGCGACTGTGGGAAATAAAGCGATTTCTGTTTCGGATGATAATACTCTGAAAGTTTGGGATTTGTTAAGTCGAAAAGTAGTTGCTAGTTTCAGGGGAGATAGTGCTTTGAAAGCTTGCGCTATTGCACCGGATGGGGTAACAATTGTGGCGGCGGAAGCTTCGGGACAGGTGCATTTTTTGAGGTTGGAAGAGGGGGAATAGTCATTAGTCATTAGTCATTAGTCATGAGTCATGAGTTATTAGTTATTAGTTATTAGTCATTAGTCATTAGTCATACTAATTCTCAAAACTCATGCAACAGTAGCCTCCGGGTGCGTCGCCACCCGTAAATCTTAAAGAATATCCACAATCTTTGAGCGACGCACCCTACACTCAGGTGAGCGTAAACAAACCCACACTCATGATTGTTGCTTTCTGGAGGCGAGAATTGGTATTATTATGCCGATCGCACTTTTGCTAAAATTTAAAAGTGCGATCGCTCTTTTCCCCAATCTAGTTTACAATTGTTCCGGGTCAATCCCCATCGCTCGCAGTCTTTCTGCTAGGACAACAGCCCGCTGTTCGGCTTGTTCTGCCCGCAGTCGTTCTTGTTCTGCCCGCTGTTCGGCTTGTTCCAAGCTGCGAGAAACCTCCTCATAACTTGTAAACGGTTCGCCGTCAGGGCGATAAATTTGTAACTCTTCACCCGACAAATCAAAGCGAATTCCGAGTCGAGGACTGACCCAATTTTCGATCGCATCAATTACGTCCAAACGCCCCTCTGAACGCATCCAACCGCTGAAATCGTTGCGTTCCGGGTCGTACAGGTAATATTCCTCAACATCGTGGCGATCGTAAAATACCTGTTTTTTATTCATTTCTGTTAGCCTGTTGCCGGGAGAAAGAATTTCAAACACTACTTGCGGCGCGATATTTTCTTCTTCCCACTGCTGGTAAGAACCTCTATCTCCTTTCGGTCTACCGAAGACTACCATCACATCCGGGCCGATAGAAGTTTTGTTATCCCCTTCAACAGGATACCACAGCAAATTTCCGGCGACAAATACATTCGGGTCGTCCGCAAATAGCCACGCTAAATTTTGTTGAATGATGAGTATCCAGCGAAATTGTTTGGTATTGTCTGACATCGGTTTGCCGTCGCTGTCGGGGTAAATTACATCAGGTTTTTGAGGAGACTTGAGTTGAGTTACCATAACTGTTGTCCGGGGTTAGGACTGTTTAAATTAATTTTAGCTTGTGGGAAGAGTCAGAAGTGCGATCGAGCTTTTCGATCCAATCCAAAACAGCCAAATTTCTAACTTAATTCGTCTGGGTTAATTCCCATTTCTCGCAACCGTTCCATCAAAATCTGCGATCGGCGCCGTTCCTCTTCTAAAAAGGTTTCTGCAAGTTCTGCCCGCTGACGTTCCTCTGCTAAAGCGGTTTCTGCAAGTTCTGCCCGCTGGCGTTCTTGTGCTGTTTGCTGGCGTTCTTCCTCTAACAGTTGACAAATCTCAACGTAGGAGAAAAACCTCGTTCCATCTGGCCTATAAATTTGCAAT
Organism: Microcoleus pseudofavosus SVA1_A4; assembly: GCF_036700565.1. NCBI lineage: Bacteria > Bacillati > Cyanobacteriota > Cyanophyceae > Oscillatoriales > Microcoleaceae > Microcoleus > Microcoleus pseudofavosus. The sequence goes on along the minus strand of NZ_JAUBPE010000053.1, from coordinate 3,455 downwards.
TGAGAACCCGATAAATCGAAGCGAATTCCCAGTCGAGGACTCGTCCAATTTTCCATTAAGGCGATCGCATCTAACCCGTCTTCTGCCCGCAGCCACCCTCTGAGTTGGTTATTGCTAGGATTGTAAATGTAATATTCTTCAACTCCGTGGCGATCGTAAAATAGCAACTTCTTCTCCATTTCATCCTGCGTGTTACTAGGAGAGAGAATTTCAAACACAACTTGCGGTGCAATTCCTGACTCATTCCACTGCTGGTAAGAACCGCGTCTCCCTTTCGGTGTGCCGAAGGCAACCATCACGTCGGGGGCGTTAACAATATTCGATCTTCCCTCGATTGGATACCAAAACAAATCACCAGCTACGAATACATTCTCGTCATTAGCATACATCCATTCTAAATTTTGTTCGATGACGAGAATCCAGCGAAATTGGTCAGTATTATTTGCCATTGGTAAGCCGTCGCTGTCGGGGTAAATAACTTCTTGCTGAGTAGGAGATGGGATTTGAGTTACCATAACAGTTGTCCGGGGTGAAAGACTGTTGAATTTAATTTTAGCTTGTGGGAAGAGTCAGAAGTGCGATCGAGCTTTTGGGAAAGGTGAGAAGTGCGATCGCCCTTTTAAATAAATCGCTCACTTTGTCGGATTCCAAACAAACTTTCCAATTTTGTCAATATAGCCTTGCAAATCGCCAATCTCCACTGCCGCCAGCCCTTCTGAGAATTCCCAACCCACATCAAACTGTGGCTCTATTACAATTTTTCCCGTCTTGTCTATATAGCCCCACTTGTTCCCAATCCTTACCGATGCCAGTCCTTCAGAGAAATTTTTAGTCTCATCAAACTGTGGCGAGATTATCATCTTTCCTGTTTGGTCGATATAGCCCCACTTGTCACCAATCTCAACTGCTGCTAGCGATTCAGAAAATTTAAAAGCATCTTTAAACTGTTGAGGAATAACAAATTTTCCTATTTTATCAATATAGCCCACCTTGCCGTCAATCTCAACTGCGGCTAAGCCTTCAGAGAAGTCCATAGCAACATCAAAGTTTTCAGAAATAACTATTTTACCCATCTTGTCTATAAAGACAACTCTGTCATCAACTTGCACTTGAGCCAGCCCTTCAGAGAAATCGTAAGCATCATTCAATTCGATTGCGATCGCTATTTTCCCCACCTTGTCTATATACCCGTATTTCGAGCCAATCTTTACCCTTGCCAGCCCTTCAGAAAAATCTTCAGCATCATCAAATTGAGGCTTTATTAATATTTTCCCTGTTTTGTCGATGTAGCCCCATTTGGAACCATTTATTAACTTTACCTTGGCCAGCCCTTCCGAAAAGTCCCAAACTTCATCAAACTGTGGGGGGATAACAATCTTCCCTGTCTTGTCGATAAAACCCCACTTAGAATCGATTGCGACTACTGCCAGACCTTCGGTAAAGCGCCAAGTATAATCATATTGGGGTTCTATAACGATTTTGCCTGTACAGTCAATAAAGCCGTATTTTTTATTTTGAACAATCGGAAAAAGCGCGATCGACTCTTGCTTATCTTCCGGCGATGAAGATGAAGTTGACGATTGAACAGACTGTCGGGGGGGATGCAAAGCTGCTGTTGACTCCTGCTGCGAAAAAGTTGAACCCGAAATAAGCAGACATAAAAAGCTAGAAATAGCTCTTTTCATTTTTCAAAATCCATTTCTCAATACAATAACCTATTCATCTTTCTCTCTCATCTCTTCCTCTGCGCCCTCTGCGGTTCATTAAAAAACATCTCACTCAGCAGCGAAAATAGGGCAGACACCGCCCGCCCTACAAAACTACTTCCTCAGCAACTTCACCCCGCGAATCGAATAATCCAAAAGCTCGATCGGGTGCATCAAAGTAACTGCCTTTCCCTGCAACTCCAAATGCTTCTTAATTTGCAAAGAACAACCCGGATTAGAAGAAGCAATCAACTCCGCCCCAGTATTCAGCAAATTCTCCACCTTTTGCACTCCCAATTCATCAGCAACCTCCGGCTGAAGCATATTGTAAACCCCCGAACTCCCGCAGCACAAAGCCGCATCCACAGGCTCTTTTAGCTTCACCCCAGGAATTTGTTGCAACAACTGACGCGGCTGCAAACTAATCTTTTGTCCGTGCAACAAATGACAAGCATCCTGATAAACAATTGTCAAATCTCCATCAACCAAAGGATTGAGTTTCGCCGTAATACCCGCACTTGCCAAAAACTCTTGCACGTCCTTAACATTAGCAGCAAACTTCTCAGCTTTCTCGCAATAATCCGGGTCATCTGCTAAAATGTGGCCGTATTCTTTCAAAGTGTGACCGCAGCCAGCAGCATTAATAATGACAAAATCAACGCCAGTATTTTCAAAACTGTCAATCATTTGTCGCGCCAAAGATTTCGCCTGTTCCGCTTGGCCTTGGTGTTCCGGCAAAGCAGCACAGCATCCCTGACTTTTCGGAATCACAACCTCGCAACCGTTAGCCGTCAAAACTCGCACCGTAGCCTCATTAACTGGCGAAAATAACAGCCGCTGCACGCAGCCTAAAATCACGCCGACTCGATAGCGTTTTTCGCCTTGTGCCGGAATTACCTCTGGCAAATTATCCCGGAAAGAATCAACAGTAACTTTCGGCAAAATTGATTCCATCGCGGCCAAGCGGGGAAATACTTTTTTCAGCAAACCTGTTTTGCGGACAAGTTTTGGCAGTCCTAATTGTTGATAAATAAACAGCGGTACAAGCAAAGGCCGCAATCTGTGAGGATAAGGGAAGAGATTAAAAATCAGAGTGCGAATTACATTATCGGAAAAAGTGCGTTTCTGATTGCGGGCAACTTGGTGGCGAGTTGCGGAAATTAATTTGTCGTATTGAACTCCAGACGGACAAGCTGTTACGCAGGCTAAACAGCCCAAACAAGTATCGAAATGCTGCGATGTTGCTTCGTTTAAAGGTGCGTCGCCTTCGTTAATTGCATCCATTAAATAAATGCGGCCTCTGGGCGAATCCATTTCTTTGCCGAGTACCCGATAACTCGGACAAGTTGACAAACAAAAGCCGCAGTGCACGCAAGTATCAATTAATTTGGGATCGGGCGGATTGTTAGCGTCGAAACCGGGGATTTCGAGGGTTTGCAAGTGAGGATTTTGTGCTAAAAAATTGCTGTCTTTGGCTGGTCTTAAATCGTCGCTGGGAACTTGAGATTTTTCGGAAGTTTGCATATATATATTACCTAATTGTTTTGGTTCCTAGTGACTATCGCCTAAAACCCTTGATAATTCTTGCTTTTAGCTGAGTCTAGATCCCCCTAAATCCCCCTTAAGAAGGGGGACTTTGAGCATTTCCTGTCCCCCCCTTCTTAAGGGGGGCTAGGCAGGGTGGATTAATTGTCGAGAGGCGAAATCAAGGCTATGAAGGCTATTGACCAACTTTATGCGAGGCATTTA